>DAOVJP010000208.1 GCA_030673205.1 Thermoplasmata archaeon | reverse complement strand
GGACGCCATAATGACGGCCAACCCCAACGAGCATCTCTGGGTGAAGAGTGGGATATATTACGAGAATGTGATGGTGGACAAGGCGCTCACGATAACGGGGGAGGATATGGCCACGACCATCATCGACGGCATGGGGAACATGGATGTCGTTCAGGTCATGGCTGACGGCGTCACCATAGATGGATTCACATTAACCAACAGCGGCCCCATGGCTGACGATGCTGGCCTGCGTGTTCTCGTCTCCAACGGGTTCAGAGGATACAACTTGGACATCACGAACAACGCCAATGGTCTATTCGCCGACACCGCTTCTGGTCTCGAAATATACAACTCCTCCATATCCGGGGCCTCCAATTTCGACATCACATTGATGAACAGCCAGGTATCCACATACAACACCGCCTTCAACATAGGCATGGTGGACTTCAGAGACCCTGCCTCTAGTCTATGGGTCTACAACTGGCTCACCATCTATGTGGAGGACACTGGAGGCAAGAAGATCATGAACGCCAACGTGGAGGTGCAGGACAAATTCTCGACCACGGTGGCCTACTGGCCCATGCAGCCCGTCGGGATGGGTGTTTGGGGCGGATACTTCCCCGACATGTACAAGGACCAAGGTATCGAGACACTATACTCTCCCTACACCATACACGCCTCCAACTTCACCCATACCGGCTCATTGAGCGGAGTGCCCCTGGACGCCCCGAATGAAGTGATAGTGGTGCTCACTGAGATCATGCCTGGCGGCCCGGTAAGGAACCTTGACCTCAACAAGGACTACCTCAGCATAAACGCCGCACTGGAGGACGGGGAGTTAGCGGATGGACACACCATAACCGTCGCCAACGGCCAATACGAAGAGAATTTGGAGATAATGAAAGGGATAACGCTCATCGGTGAAGATCCGTTGGAAACGATCATATGGGGAAACGGAGGCCTGGAAGTGGTCATGATACGCGCCGTGGGCGTCACCATAAGCGGTTTCTATATACAGAACGGCCCGGTGGGCGTCAGAACGGACATGAATGGCCACCAGCTCTACCTGGAGAACAACAGGATAGAGGGAGTGAACGAAGGAGTTATAATCGATAACATAGCGGCGTGGAGGTTGAGCAACAACACCATAATCGCCAACGACGGGGTGAGAATAACCGATACGTTGGCTGGAGAAATGTCATACCTTTCAGGTAACACCATCAACGCCTCCAACATAGGTGTGGACATATTCGGGGCCATGGATGAACTGTATATCTCTGGGAACGAGCTCAACGGGCCCAACCCGGAGACCAAGGGGTGGATACCCGGCACGGGCTTCTCGTTCAACAGCACTAACGGCTGGAACCTCAACGGCAACACCATCACCGGGTGGAATTTGGCCGTATACGTGGACAACAGCCACGGCTGGAACCTATACGGGAACACCATCAATGGCTGGAACCTCGGTAATGATGGTGTCCGGATAGAGAACAGCAACAACTGGAACATGCACAACAACACCATAAACGGTTGGAACCTCAACGGCAACACGGCTGTGGAGATAGACAGCGCCTCCGGATGGAATCTCAATGACAACGACATATACGGGTGGAATTTGGTTGCGGTGGATGTGGAATATGGCTCCTGCACGATACAGGGCAACACCATACACAACAACACCATAGGAATAAAAGCATACCAGACATCGAACCTCAACATCCTAGGCAACACCATATCCGGTTGGAACCTCGCAGACAAGGGAGTGGTGATAACATACAGCAACGGCTGGAACCTCAATGGCAATACCATCACCGGCTGGAATTTGGCCAGCACCGGCGTCGAGACCTCCAACTCTAACAGCTGGAACATGGGAGGCAACACCATCCAGGGATGGAATTTGGGCGTGGACATCGACACATGCACCGGGTGGAATTTGGGCTGGAACTTGAACAGCAACACCATTAACGGTTGGAACTTGGGAAGCAAAGGAATACAGGTGAGCAACAGCCAGGGATGGAACCTCGGATACAATGAGGTATACGGATGGAATTTGGGCGTCGAACTCAACAACCCCGGTTGTACCTTCGAATACAACAACCTGCACAACAACACCTATGGGGTCAACATCACAGGGAACACGGCCACCACCCTCAACATAGAGAACAACATCTTCACCGGATGGAACCTTGGAAGCAGCGAGACAGCCATCACCATCAACAACTGTAATGGATGGAATTTGTACAACAACGTCATCCAGGGATGGAACCTCGGCATAGACATAACCAACTGTAATGGGTGGAACTTGGGAGCCACGGGCAACAGCAACACCATTAATGGGTGGAACTTGGGAAGCAACAAAGGAATAGAGATAGACACATGCACAGGGTGGAATTTGGGCCACAACGAGATATACGGATGGAACCTGGCCGTAGAGGTATCCAACTCCGGATGCATATTACATGACAATAATATCTACAACAACACAGACGGCCTTGTTATAACAGGAACGAGCAACTTCACCATTGAGAACAACACGTTCCACAACAACACTGGTGAAGCGGTGCAGATAGCTCCAGATGATACCCTCCTGTTCAGGGACAATGTCCTGAACGACAATGGCCTTGCAATAAACCTGACCACTGTTTCCTCCGCGGCCTTCCACTTCGAGAACTGCAGCTTCTCAGGGAACACGTACAACTATCGCATCCTCTCCGGCTCCCCATACTCATTGAACTGCACCTACGACACATGGTACACGGGGATGATAGACCCAGCCTCCGGCGCCTCCGCCAGCATCATCATAAAGAACTATCTCCACATAGAAGTATACAACACCACCAGCGATCCCATATCAGGGGCAGTGGTATGGCTCAACGACACTGGCAGTGTGGAGAGCCTGGGCGCCACGGACGCTAACGGGCTCATACCGTGGATCATCATCACTGACAGAATAGTGGACAAGAGCTCTTTCACCGAGAACACCACCCAACTCAACGTATCGGACGGTACGAAGAGCTTCTTGAACAACCCCCGCTTCGTCAACATGAGCACGAGCATGACCGAGATATTCAACGAGGGAGGGGACAGCATCGTCCCATCCGCTCCAGCAAGCATCGTCATATCATATCAGAGCGACGCGGTGACCATAAGCTGGGACGCAGTGACGAATCAAGGAGACTACATCTTCTACCGCGTCTACCGCTCGACAGACCCAAACGCCGCCTGGCCATGGACCGTTCCAGCAGGATGGGAAGAGCTCACAGCAACCCAGGTCGTAGACCTCACCAACACATGGAACGACACAACCGAGTATTACTATATCGTTCGCGCCTTCGACATCTATGATGGTCTCAGCATCAACAGCACCATGGGCGCTAAATCTGTGATCGTCATGGGCGCGGGGTTGAACCTTGTCGGTATGGACCTGCCCATCGATCTTATTCGTCCCGACATCGGTTTCGGCCCCGAGGGCTGTAAGAATGCCACTTTGGAGATAGAGGCCCAGAATCCTGGTGTGAGTGTGTTGGTGATACGAAAGTATACTGCTGGTGGTTGGGTGAAGTATGAGCCCAGCCAGGAGCCTTTCACCTCGTACTTCAACATGT
>DAOVJP010000484.1 GCA_030673205.1 Thermoplasmata archaeon | reverse complement strand
CACGACTCCCCATTCTTGGAGGAGATCGGAGGGATGGGCGCCTTCTTGAGGTATTGAACCGCCTCTGTTCCGCCCCTCTTACGGACCAACCTACCCCCCCCCTGCCTACCCGCCCTTTATCTCTCCGGGTATGAGACACAGGAATTTGAACGGCTTCTCTGTTCTGTTCACGAAGTTGTGCATAATGTTCTCAGGGACGAGGACATAGTACCCAGGGAGGAAAGGATATTCTTTGTCCTCTAGGACCACCGTTCCCTCGCCTTCCAGGCAGAACACTTCGTGTTCGAAATCGTGTTGGTGGTATGGGGTGTGCCCTCCCTCATAAAGCGTGTACTGGCGCATGGCGAAGTTCTTCGCTCCCTTGCCCCCGTGCAGCAGCCAGCGGACGGTGCACTTCTCCGCTCCTTCCATCTCCACCTCTGTCTCCCTAACATTCTCGTATGGCTCCGGTGCCCGTATCATCCGCTCTACCCCCATTTGGTGGCCAGCTCTTGGTTGACCAGGTGGTCCGGCTTCTTTCCTTCCAAAACCATGAGCATCTGTTCCACCACTATGGTTCCCGCTCGGAGCTGTCCCTCCTTGGTGGATGCCCCTATGTGCGGCGTGAGTATTATGTTGTCCAGTTCGAGCAATGGCGATCCGTCCAGCGGCTCCTGCGAATACACATCCAGCGCCGCCCCCCTTAGCCTTCCCTCCGATAGGGCGTCGTAGAGGGCCTTCTCATCCACCACTCCTCCCCTGGAGCAGTTGATGATGCATGCGGAGGGTTTCATGATGGCCATCTTTTCCGTGCCTATCATCCCTCTGGTCTCGTCGGTGAGCACAACATGGAGGCTGATATAATCCGCTTCCCGAAGCACGCTGTCCAGGTCCATTAGTGGGACGTGGACCGCCTCTGCCACATCCGGTGGCAGGTATGGATCATATCCTATTGTCCTCATTCCGAGGGCCTGTGCCTTCTTCGCCAGGGATTGTGCTATCCTGCCCACGCCTATGAGTCCCAGGATCTTGCCGTCTATCTCAAGCCCCTT
>DAOVJP010000117.1 GCA_030673205.1 Thermoplasmata archaeon | reverse complement strand
TCGAAGACCCGTTTCACCAGTTCGCTCAATATGAAGAAGCAGAATATGAGGAATATTGCGACCTTCAACGCCAGGAACCCTATTTCGAGGATAGAGGGGGTGTGCCCGAGGAACACGGCGGAGGACACCACGCCCAGCAAGAACACGGCCAGTATGTCGTCCACGAAGCTCGCGCCTATTATCGAGGTCTTCACCCGATCATATCCCTCCCCGCCCATGAAGAGCTTCGCACACACCTCTATGGCGGTGTTGCTCATCAAGGCGGCGATGAACAATGCTGAGGTGAGGCTCAGTGCGGGGCTCATGTCTAGGAAGGTCTGGTTTATCCAGAGCATGGGAATGAAGACCATGATGAAGGTGACCACTACGCCGCTCGTACCTATGGCCATGCTCTCCTTCTTATACATGCTGAACAGCCGGAAATCGGTCAAGAGCCCGGCCAGCAGCATCAAGGTCAATATGCCCATGTCGCTGAAGACCTTCACGCTCACGGGGATCATTTCGGCCACGGGATAGCCAGCCCACAATATGGCTACGCCCAACAGAACACCGGCCAGTACCTCTCCCAATATGGATTGTATCCCTATCCTGAGGAACAGAAGGCCCAATATCCTCCCCATCAGGATCAGCGCTATTATGTAGGTCAGTTCTATCAGCCTATTCCCTCCCCTCGTAATAGTCGAGACCCATCTCGGCCGCCCAGATATACTGCCTCTGCCCTTCTAGATAATGGTATACGCTGGAGTGTTCGCTTCCTTCCAAGAGCATGGTTATGGCCCTCACCGCCACCGGGCTCTCAGCCACATCCCCTATGACGGATATGGTGTTCCCATACACGGATACATCTGCGCCGGTCAGTTCCTCTATAAGCTCTCTGGTCTTTCCCCGCCTGCCTATGACACGGGCCCGCACCTGCCGTATCCTCTTCTGGCCCTTGCCGGCGAAATCACGGACATCAATGATGGTGAGATACATCTCTTCCCCGAACAATCGGAGCGCCTGGTCGGGTGTAAACCCTCGGGCTATGGCCTTCACCACGTCCGCCGCCTTTAGCCCCATCACCGGATCCTCGGCCTCCTCCATGTTCACCACTACCTCCCCTGAATCGGAGCCCACTATCAGGCGGATACCTCCATAGTCCTCTATCTTCTTCCTCACTTCTCCGTTGGAGCCGATGATGACGGCTATCCTTTCCTTTGGAACCTTGCAATATATCATCCGCTTCTCCCCCCGAATCTCATTCCTTCTTCTCCCCCCCACGGATATGGGCCAACGTCTCTTCGACGTTCGCATCCACCCCCAGCTTGTTGAAATAGGTGCAGAGGTTGGTCACATCCCTTTCGAGCCATGTCTCTGCCATGGGATGGTCCACAAGGACGCCCTGGGCCAGATCTATGATCCATGGTTCTTCGTTCCAGTACAATATGTTGTATTCGCTGACATCGGCATGCACCAGCCGTGCCTTTTGATATGCCTTTGAAAGGTTGTCCATCACATCCTCATAGAGCCCGGTGGGGTCTGGGATGGATATGGGGTTCACCTGTTTCAGCATAGGGGCTGGACCTTTTTCATCCCCTATATATTGCATAAGGAGCATGTTCCCGGCGGCCTTCAAGGGCTCTGGGACCCGTACTCCTACTTTGTGCAACCGGGTGAGGTTCTTGAACTCTTTGAGGCACCATATGGTCAGGAGGCGGCGCTTGTTGTTCGACACCCCGTGGAAGCGTGGGTCGCCGAGAATGTATCCGGTTATGGCCTTGAAATTGGCGTTGGAGGTGCGATATATCTTGAGGGCTAGGGCCTCTCCGTCCCCGGAAGTAGCCTTGAAGACATTACCCTCCTTGCCAGTTGAAACAGGGAAGTCCACGGTGTCCAATACGCCGTTAGATATCATTTTACTCAATGTCATAAGAGCGCGGTGGTCGAAGACCTCGTCAAAGGTCTTTCGCTGGTCCGAGTCGCCCTCCTTGTTCAGAACGGCTTCGAGACTTCGCTCCACCCGTTCCAACCATTTATCGTCTCCGCGTCGATCGCCTTTCATCCTCAACGCTCACCTTGACCACATTGTGAACTCAGAAATTGTCCAGTATCTCAGGAAGCATTCTCTTCCTGCTCAGGTATGCGGACTGGGTCTTCGTGTACCGGTATATGATGTCCGCCTTCTCGTCCTGGAATGACCATGGCCGCACTATCAAGAGGTCTCCCTCTCTTATCCACATACGCTTCTTTATCTTGCCGGGGATCCTCCCGAGCCTGCTCTTTCCGTCGGCGCATATTATCCTTATCTTGTAGGCTCCCAGGTTCTGATCGGCTATGGCGAATATCTCGCTCTCCCTCTTCCTGGGAAGGCGCACCCGCACTATCTGCTCGGGAGCCGCGTCCGCCTTTTTCCTTTTCCTCGAATTATAGTTGGCCAAGGGTGTTTCCTCTGCCTGAGCATCAGAGGCCGGGTAGATAAACATTTGGGTGCACCATGGCAAGACTACGAGGGGGGGGAGTTGAGCTCCTCCGTCTCGGTCGGCGCCCACGAATATTACTTATCCAGGCCCAACAGGTGCCTTTGGCTCTTCGGGAGTGCCTCTCTCAAAACCTTTGCGAAACGGTCTCCCGTAGACTGTCTGGCCGAGCCGCTCAAGAGCCCTTCCAGGCCGTGGAACTTTTCCATGACGTGTATGCTGCCCTTCTCGAAGGCATACTGGCGTATCTCCTTCTGGTGGTCGCTGCCCTTCATCATCAGCACTGCTAGGAATCGGTTGACGGAACTCTCCACCTCTACATATCGGAGGATGGTGGCGGAGTCCATGACCACTGCGTTCCTCAATGCTCCAAGGGCGAAATCCCCCTTCACGTTTTGAAGGTTGGCGGTGAAAACGGAGGTCACACCCCTGCCGGAGAGATAGGCGTCCATGTTGGAGAGGTATGTGTTCAGCCGTCGCTCGTTCTCCACCATGTTGCTGAACCCGCTGAGACTGTCGAAGAAAAGGCGCTTTGGCTCTTTCCCGTCCTTTTCATCCTCCACTGCGTTCTTTATTCCCCATGCCACTTCCTCTGGGTGTGAGTCTCCGGCCGGGTAGTAGAGGATATTCACCATCCCTTCCTCCACCCATTTCGCCATGGGTATACCCAGCCCCTCTGCGTCCCGGGCGGTCTTAGCGGGGGATTCTTCGAACACAACGATGAGCCCCTTCTCTCCTTTCTTCACCCCTGCAGCTATGAAGGAGAGGCCGAACATGGTCTTACCAGTACCAGCGCTGCCTGCTATGAGGTTCGTAGATCCTGAGAGATAGCCTCCTCCAAGCATCTCGTCATACCCGTGTACGCCCGTGGCCACTCTTGTCCTTTTCGCGGAGGTCATGGCCATCTCCCTGATCGGGAGCACCCGGGGATATGTGCGTATGCCCGCCGGTTCTATCCTGAAGAAATGCTGGCCGGATATGGTGGGCTTCCCCCTAAGCTTCATGACCTCCATATATCTGCTCCCGGGGCAGGCATCTCTGTTGGTACCCAGGAATATGATCCCATCCACCATGTATGAATAGGGGCTCTCCATCAAACGTTCCCTTGTGAACTCCCCCGTGACCAGTACCATGGCGTTCCATCCCTTTATGGTGGCGAAGAGCTCGTTGAGGAACTGCCGGTGCTCCATATCCGAGAGGCCATAGCCCAGCACCGTCAGCGGATCTATCACCACCCATGAGGGGGAGATCTTCTCCATGACCGCCCGTATCTCCTTGATAATATCGCGCCAGTCGGTGCCAGTCACCTCGCTCAGGTCGGAGAAGAAAAGGCGCTTCTTCTCGAAGACCGAGATGTCATAGAAAGAGTATTGGGACATGAAATTGTTCACCATAGCCACCGGCTCGGAGATGGTTGGCATGAACAATCCTATCTCGTCATTGTTGACCACGGCGTTGAACAGGCTCTGCATAACGAAAGTGGTCTTCCCACTACCTGCCGGGCCAGCCACAAGCACCACTGATGGCTTGAGGAACCCTCCGTTCAATATATCGTTCAGTCCTTCTATCCCCGACGGTACTGTCTTCATCTTCTCACCTCTATGTTCTCACTTATCTTTCCAATGAACATGACCCACTCCCCCTCCCTCTCCTCTTCGTAGAAGGTGGGCATATCATCCAGCACATTCCCTATGCCAGCCAGGAACCCCCGCATGAAATCGCATTCTTTCTCTCTGGAAGAGAGCTCGAATGGGTTGAGGATCCGTACCACCACCTCGTTCCCTTTTCTTTCAAAGGAGGACTCCTCGAACCACCCAGAGGCCTGCAACATGCCAAGTATGGGGCCCGCCGCATTCTCGTTGATCATCCCCTCGTCCATCACCCGCCGGGCGTATTTCTCCCCCACCTGGGTGCCGAATCGGAACAGTATCCCCCGGCTGTACGCCCCGGCTACGTCTATCATGGCGTCTATTAGAAAAACGAGGTCGTCGGGGTGCGGATAGATCGGTATGGGATTGGGGACCATATATGACACCTACGGGGAAACGACGAACATGCAGAAATCGCTCCCTGTGGCTGTACAATCCGTTTCTATGCAGCGAAGATATGGGTTTCTGCTCCTGGCTTGGATATATGCGGCGAAGAATCCTCTGAACATGTGGCAACAGGGCTCGTACTCTCCCCTAGAGCAACTGGTCTCCACGGAATCGTTCACAACAAATGTCCACTGCCCTCCGGCATCCTGTATGACAACGTGTATGTCCACATTCTCAAAGGCCTCTGTGAGCTCTTCAGGAGAGAGGTGGGAAAAGGCTTTGCCCACGACCTCCCCCGCACGGTATAACATGGAACGGCTGGCCAGTCCCATGAAATCAGAGCTGACCTCCAGGAACGAGCTGAAAAAAGCCTTCAACATCCGGACTCCCGTATCTTCTTCCATAGCCTCCCTTCCTGTAGGGGATTCCAACATAAGTGGTTATTCATGTATGTTGTAGATAAACCTTTCCGAGGGCGCTTTGTGTTAGGTTGTTGGGGGTATTGCAGCTTCCATCGCAGCAGCGCCACCCCCCCCACATGCAGGACACAGAAACTTCTTTTTATTCCCATTCCCCATACCCCGTTCCATGAGCCAGTCCCGCCCACCGCATCCTTTCCCCTTTTCGCTCACCTCTCTTCGTTCTTCCAGTGCCGTTCGTTCTTTCCGCGCCTTCTATGTGCCATACCTCCCGACCGCCAGGTCCCTCGTTCCCTTCTTCCTCGGGGCGATTGGCATAGGCGTTCTCATGGGCTTTACAGTATCCGAACGGACGGCGTATGATGTTCGTTTTTGGCTCACCCCTGTGCCTTGGCTCCGCTCGCTGGGCATCCCTGCGGGAAGCCCCTATCTGCAGCGAGTGGCGGAATTGGAGCTTGCACAC
>DAOVJP010000401.1 GCA_030673205.1 Thermoplasmata archaeon | reverse complement strand
CGCTGCAGGCGATAAGAGTAGGGAGGACGGCACCATGTCCAACACCGCAGTCTATTTCACACAGTACATTGGTGGATGGACACCTGCCGAGAAGCTGTTCGACACCCCTACCCCTGCAAGGGACCTCCAGCATTCTGCGAGCGCCGGGATCGCCTCTTCTCTCGAATGGCAGAACTGGAACGGGAAGGCCACTGAGGTCTATCGCTCTTCCCGTGAATGTGGAACGTGGAGCGAACCTGTAGTGATCGAGACCGTAGTGTCAGAGCCGCGGGAACCAGCATCGACCGTGACCAAATCGAAGCTCCCACCAAAGAAGTGGACCTTCATCGTATACCTGTGCGCCGACAACAACCTGGACAGCGCGGGGTATACGGATCTGAACGAGATGGAAATGGTAGGGTCCAACGCCGACCTGAACATCATCGTCCTGTTCGATGGTATGAATAGCGGCGACTCCCATTGTTACTACATCCAGCAGGATGCTGACACAGGCAATGTTACCTCCCCCGAGATACCGTTGACGGACATCAACGCGGGATGGGGAACCGAGATCAACATGGGTGACCCCAATACAGCGATAGATTTCGTTGAACACGTTTATACAAACTACTCTGCAGACCATTATGTGTGGGACATGTGGGACCACGGCGGCAGCTGGCTCTATGGAATGTGCTCTGATGACACAGATTTTGACGACTTTACGATGCAGGAGGTCAGAAGCATATACGAAGCTCTCCGCACGAGCACTGGTAATATCACCCTATTCGACGTAGCCGGGTATGATGAGTGTCTCATGTCCGATATCTCAGTGGCCTATGACGAGATGCCCTACATCAATTACATCTGCAACTCCGAGGACAGCATCGGCAACGACGGATGGGAATACGATCTAGTCCTGGGCCACATAAACAGCAATTTGGACATGAACGGCGAGGAGGCCGCATACTGGGTATTCTACTCTTATGTGGAAGCATACGGTACTTCGGGCTCCGTTACAACCATGTCCGTGATCAACACTACGATGTTGTCTTCGTCCCTCGCCCCGGCCATCAACAACCTGGCACAGAAAGGGTTGCATGAGATAAGCACATATCGAACCCAGATACAGAACGCAGCTACTGCGGCAATGTCATGGCAGGGCTATACCTGGCAGAGGGACCTTGTCGATTTTTGCCAGAACATACAAACCGAGATAGGCATACCTACCAATGAGATATACATAGCGGCGGGGGAGGTTATCACAGCGGCCACATCAAATGCCCCAGGTGTCGCGTATGGAGATGTAGGGTGGGTGAGCGATAGAGCCATCATGTGCCACAATCAGAACCTAGATGAGAATGGTATCACCATCTATTGTGATGAATCGAGTTATGACAATCTCTACGACACCATGACATTCATCGACACCAATTGGGATGAGTTCCTCAAAGCTCTGTGGGGCACCGATGTGGACAACCCCAACAACGAGTCGAACGTGGCCATCACCAATCCAACGGATGGCGGTTTTGTGGTCATAAACAGTGTGGTTTCCATCACGGGCACAGCTTCGGACACAGATGGTGTTGTGAGCAGAGTGGATGTGTCCGTGGGCGATCAGCACTGGGATGCCGCAATTGGCACCAATGTCTGGTCATATAGCTGGGATACCAGCGGATGGGCACCGGGCTGGTATAAGTTGATGGCCCGCTCGTTCGACGGCCAGGATTACAGCACACCTCACGTGATAGACGTGGAGATAATCATTGACCCGG
>DAOVJP010000150.1 GCA_030673205.1 Thermoplasmata archaeon | reverse complement strand
TCGCGCAGTATATTGCCTTGTTATACCTTCCCAATCCTTTGAATGCGAGGGCCGCTAGGTACCAGAGCCGTTCATCTTTTCGCTCCTGGTTGAGCGCTATGTGGCTCTGGTCCGTGGCTTCTTCGTATCTCTGCATCTCTTTGAGAAGATTGATAAGACTTATCCTGGCGTCCATGTAGCTCTTGTCCAGGGCGAGAACCTTGTAATAGCTCCTAAGCGCCTCTTTGTAATCTCCCTTCTTCTTGTAGGCCAGCCCCATGTTGTGCCACGCCTCTTCGTAGCCCGGATTCGCTTCCACGGCCTTCTTGAAGCACTCTATGGCCACATCGACGTTGGCCATCTCGAACAAAGTGGCTCCCTTGTTGTTCCAGGCCCGGTCAAACCTCTTGTTCAGGGCCAGCGCCCGGTCATAGCATTCCAGTTCGTCATCGTGTTTCCCCATCTCATACAATATTTCGGCCAGTTCGAACCACATCTCCGGGTTCTTCACGTCCATGGTCAATGCCTTTTTGTAGTTCTCCAGGGCCTCTTCGTCGTTTCCCAGCTCGAAAAGGCATCTGGCCTTCATTCGCCATGCATCGGAATAATTCGGTTTCAGTTCCAGCGCCTTGTTGAAGTAACGCAGGGATTTCTTGTATTTCCCTAGTTCGAAATATTCTCTTCCATTGTCCAGGTGCTCCTGCAGCTCTGCAACACTAGGTAGATAGCTGTCTACATTCTCATTATTCTCTTCTGCTACCTTGAATGGGCGGAGCAGCTCTTCCGCCATCCCATATTTTTCCAACAGCATGGTGAGGGATTCGCCATCTGCGAGCCTCACCTCCATCTCATCAGCATACTCTTTTGCCTCCTGACCGTAGATGCCGGTGGTGATGAAGAGGGCCTCGGTGTCCTCTCTCATCTTCCTGCTTACGAGCCGCTGTATGTCCTTGGGGGTGACATCTTCCCCTCCCTGTGATATGTGGATGTGATATCGTTTGGTGATGCCGTCCGGCAGGGTTGCGGTTCCCTTTGCCTCCACCAAGCCCTTCTTGGAACGATGTCTTTCCACTTTTACCCCCATGTGTTCCAGGAGTCGGATGGCGATACCCTCGAAACGGTCTTCCTCCAGATCGCGGACGGCGCTGAGAAGGAACTCGGCGTTCATCTCGGTCTCCTCCTCTTGGAAGATCGGTTTTGTCGCTCTGCCTGTGGGCGGGCCTTTTTCTTTCCTCCCCCGTCATGTTCCATCTTGATCTTGACCCTGTTCGCGGCCTTCTTCAGTCTCTTGTTGTTCGGATCCTTCTTCACCGCTTTGTTATAGCACTTCAGCGCCTCTGCTAGCATACCCTGCTGCTCGAATATCTTGCCCCGGAGTTGTAGTGTGTCCTCCGACTTCCCTGTGAGTTCGTCCAGGACGTCGCAGGAGCGGAGGCACTCGGTGTATCTGCTTGCTTCGAACAGATACTGTGCCATGGCCTTCCAGATGTCCTCTCGTTCCCTTTGCATCTTCACTGCGAAGGATAGGGTCTCCACCGCCTCGTCGTATCTGCCGTTCTCTCCCTGGGCTATGCCCTTTTGGAACCAGTGTTCCACATCCTCCGGTACCAGTTTTGTTAGCTTGCCGAAATATCGTGAGGCTTCCTCGTATTGTTTCGCCCTTATCAGCAAATACCCTTTGTTAGAGAGGGCCTCTATATTCTCTCCGTCGTTGACGAGAACCCGGTCATAGCACTCTTTTGCCTCCTTCAGATGGCCCATGGATCCCAGTAACTGGCCCTTGGTGTTCCACAACTCCAGGGCATCCGGGTTTATGGTCAGAGCCTTATCATATGATTCCAGTGCGTCCGTGGGGCGTTCCATTGCCTCCTGGGTCTTGGCCTGGAGCCCCCACGCTTTCCAACTCTCCGGAAGTCTGCGAAGTACTTCCTTCGTCGCATCCAGCGCCTTGTCGTATTTGCCATTGGAACTGAACATCTCCGCTTTCTGGATGCCTGCGCCCTCGTCCCGGGGGTTCAACTCTATGGTGCGGTTGAACGCTTGGACGGCCCCTCCCCATCGTCCCATCTTAGAGAGCACCACTCCCCGTTCATACCATATCCTGTGGCTGGTAGGAGATATCTCCATGGCGCGGTCCAGTGTCTTCAATCCCTCCGTGTAATTCCCCTGTGTCGCCAGTATGCGGGCCTTGCCCATGAGTGCGTCCAAGTTCTCTTCTTCCATCTGGAGGGCGGTGTTGTAGAACTGCACGGCCGCTCCCCATTTACCAGCCTTCTCCAGCAAATAGCCCTTGCGGTACCACACTTGGGAGTTGTTCTGATCCACGTTCAACGCATTGTCATAGCAGCGGTTCGCCTCCACCGCCTTGCCCATGGCCTGATAGGTATCTCCCTTCATGGCCCAGGCCTCTCCAAGTTCCTTATCGTCGTCCAACAGTTTGTCGAATACTTTGATCGCTCCTCGGTGGTCCTCCATCAAGTGCAGCGCCTTGCCAAGGAACATCCTTGCCTCTATCCAGGGCTCTATCTCTATGGCACGTTTGAACGCATCCGCGGCTTGGGCATACGCCGTCTTTTCCAGGAGCGAACGCCCTAGCCAGAACCATCCTGCCTTGTTTCCCTTCTTAATATCGACCACGCGTTTGAAAGCGCTGGCAGCCTCATCGTATCTTGCCTGGGCGAAGAGGAGATGACCTTTGTCGAACCAGAGGTTCTCGTCCTGAAGCCTAGCCTTGGGGTTGAGCCGTAAGGCGGCTTCGTAGCATTCCACCGATTCCTCTTCTCGTTCCATGAGCATGAGCAGGTTGCCCTTGTTGAGCCAGGTCTCCTCCTTATCGGGGGCTATATCCAGTGCTCGATCATAGCAGCTCAATGCCTCTTCGCTACGCCCCATCTTCTCCAGGCATTTGCCCTTAAGGTCCCAGGCCTCCCAGGAATTGAACAGCATCTCTATGACCTTGTCGGCAGCCTTTATCCCTTCCTCATATAGTTCCTGGGAGTAGTGTACGTATGCAGTGCCGAACCAGGCCTGTTCATCTCGGTTCTCGATGATCAGCGCCTTCTTGAAACACTCCTCCGCTTCCCCTACCTTTCCGGCGGATATCAGCAGCCAGCCTCGATTCCTCCATGTGTTTCCCCTCTCGCTGTCCTTGGCCAATGCTTTCTTGTAATAATATTCCGCTTCGCCCAGATACGCCTCTCCGAATTCATCGGGAAGAATGGAGAGGACGTTCGAGTTCCGTTTAATGTACACTAGGGAGAAGAGGTTGCCAGCTAGGAGGTAGAGGCTATAGTCGCCCAACGCTTCGAAACGCTCCTCCACTCCCTCCAACCGGTCTAGGGCTATGGTCATGAGTCGGATATCCCCCTCTCTCACCAGCAGCTCCTTTTCCAGGTCCACATTCCAGGGCACACCGGAATGCAACAGCAGAAGGCGTATCTGGCCAAGGAGTCTGGTGCAATCCTTCTTCTTCATCGTGGCCACCTTGGCCGCTTCTATCATGGCGAAGAATGATTTGTCCTCGGCCCGGACGCTGGTGTCCGGTCCTTCCCCTATGAATAGGGCCATGGAGTTCCCTTCCATGAGTCGGCCAACGGTGCTTCCTACCAGCGGAGACGCGGCTAGTATGGGCTCTGCTAATAGGTCGTTAACGCATCCGCTGCAGAGGGTCTCCTCCGCCTCCTTTCCACATGAGAGACATTTCACGGTAAGACCAGGAGGGGGAGGGGGAAGAAGGGATAAAAGTGTTTTGCATTGGTTGGCGCTCGCTATTCGCCCCAATCCTTATCATCTCCCCGTCATATCTGCCCGGTGGTGGTGTAGTTTGAACATAGATGATATGTCCTCTCCCGAGTTTGCAGATGCTGTTGAGAACGATCCGGTGGTCATATTGCCCCTGGGAGCCCTTGAGGAGCACGGCTCCCATCTCCCCTTGTCCACGGACATGCTGCAGCCACTAGCTGTGGTGAATAAGGCCGCAGAGAGGGCCAGAGCGTTGGTATTGCCACCCATGCCCTATGGGCTCTGTAGCTCCACCCGTAATTTCCCGGGAACGGTATCCTTGAGCTTCGATACGCTGAGGGCCTTTGCAAAGGATATCGTGATGGAACTGGACAGGAATGGTGTTCGCAGGATATTGTTCGTCTCCGGTCATGCAGGACGCCAGCACATGGCGGCGCTGAAACAGGGCGTGTCAGAAGCATTGGAGGCCATAGACGAGGAGGTGCTGGTGCTGGTGCTGTCCGACTATGATTTCGCCTATGCCCGGAAGGATCTGGCAGAGGATGATGGCCATGCGGGGATGCTCGAGACATCCCGAGTGTTGGCCCTCTCTCCTGAACTGGTGGGGGATGAACGTCCGGTGTGCCACCCTGTGTTTCCCCGGTTCCGTGTGCTCAAGGATGCCAGTAGGATATGGCCAGAGGGAATGCATGGGGACACCACCGATGCTAATGTGGAGTATGGTGAAGAGGTGAACTTGGCGATAGTGGAGGCGCTGGTGGATGTTATCGAGGCCATGAAGATGGAGATGCTGGAGGATGGGGGAGAGGAGGTATATGGGGGAGATGAGGAAGGGGATGAGGGTGTGGGGGGTGGTGGGGAATGAGGGGATTTGGGGAGAGCGTTGGGGGAGAGGATGAGGGCGTAGGGGGTGACGAGGAATGAGCAGCATACCCGTTGCGA
>DAOVJP010000482.1 GCA_030673205.1 Thermoplasmata archaeon | reverse complement strand
TTCAGATCCACCACACAGACCTTCTTCCCTGCGGCAATGAGGGCCTGGCACCTATCCCCATCCTCCAGAGGTACCAGCACGACATCCGCCGATCCTATCCCCTCCACGGTGCACCTTCCCCTATCATGGTCCAGCCCTTCTATTCGGGAGTCTGGGGAGAGGCCAAGCACACCGTCCGCCCCCTCCCTTTCCAGCAGGGCGATGACCTTCTCCATCCTTTCCTTTGTCCTGTAGAAGAGGTTGACCTCTATCTTGGCCCGCAGCGTTTCCGCCATCTCCACGATCTCTCTGGCACACAAAGTGGCCACGTTCCCGTTGACACTCAAAACAGGCCTCTCGGCCAACAGGAGAAAGGACGAAGAGGCACGCTCCGCCTCCGCTGCGGCCGTTATCGTCTCCTCCCCTATGATATAATCGAACGCCTCTCCCCTCCCCTGTGCTATCAACCCCGCGGTTGCCAGCACACCTTCTTCGTAGGCTTCGACTAGACGATGACGCGCCACCAGGCTATGATATCTCGGGTGGGACCGGGGGATATCCATTCGCAGTCCCCTCTCCTCACATCTGGGCGCCGCAGTCGGGGCAGAACTTGGCACCAGCAGGCACCTTTGTGCCACATTTGGAACAGTTGTTACCTGCACTCGCTGGCTTCCCACATCCGGGACAGAACTTGGCACCAGCAGGCACCTGTACACCACAATGCGGACAGAAAACGCTCCCCTGGGCTTGTGGAGCCGCTTGCGGCGGGGGTTGGGTTGGTTGCTGCATGCTCTGGGACATGGTGTTGGCCATGCCGTATCCCGCTCCCATACCAACTCCCAGGCCGGCGAACCCTCCGGCGCCGCCCTCCTGGTTGCTCATGTTCTCCAGGGCCTTGCCGGTCTGGTACTGCATGTAGTTGACGCCGAGGGCGCCCATGGCGCCCCTCTTGTCTATGGCCTCCTGGACCTCTTCGGGGAGGCTGAATGTGAGGCCAGCTATGTTGGTGACCTTCAATCCATATCTCTTGAGCTCGGGCTCGAGGTTGGCCAGGAGCATCTGTTCTATCTCCTGGAGATACTGTGG
>DAOVJP010000454.1 GCA_030673205.1 Thermoplasmata archaeon | reverse complement strand
CATCGAAGGTAAGATAGCCCAGTTAAAGCAGATCGAACAACAGCTCCAAGCCATAATGGCCCAGCGATACCAGATGGAACTGCAGGCATCGGAACTCAAGAAGACCCTGGAAGCCCTGGAGGAGATAGGAGCTGATGTGGAGGTATACTCCACTGCGGGCTCCATAATGTTCAAAGTGGAAGATCACGGCAAACTCAAGGAGAAGCTGGCGGATGACGATGAGACCATGGAGATAAAGATAAAGTCTCTCGAGAAGCAGGAGAAGACGTTGAAGGCCACCTATGAATCGATGAGGGGCCAGATAGAGAACTCTCTCCAGATGGGAGCCGGTGTATCCGGATGAGCACCAGCCTGAAGGACATAGCAGCCATTTTTGATGGCAAGAAGGTACTTGTGCTGCCTCATGCCAACGCCGACCCTGATGCATTAGCCTCTGCGTTGGGTCTCAGCCTATCCCTTCCAGATGTGACATGGGGTCTACCGGATGGAATGAACAGGCCGGCCAAGGCCATGCTGGCATCCCTGGGGCTTGAGGAACCTCCTCCTTTTGTATTGGATGATCATGACCGGATACTGTGTGTGGATTCCTCTTTACCTCAGATGCTCGGCCCCTATTCTATGTTGGGGGAGAGGGAGAACGTGGCCGTACTGGACCACCATGCCGAGGGCTCTGAGTGGGGGAACGCATTGTACCATAGCGATGAGACAAAGGGCTCCTGCGCCGAACAGGTATACGATCTTTTGGGGCTATTGGGGGTCAAAATACCCGAGAAGGCGGCGATGGCGATATGCTGTGGTATCTATGCCGATACGGCAGGGTTCAGATACGCCACCCTCGACGCATTGAGGGCGTTCATAGGGATGGCCGAAGAGCATGGGTTCGACGCACTAGAGGTGTCGAGCATGCTCTCCGCAGAAAAGGACATATCAGAGAGGATATCGAACATAAAAGCGGCCCAGCGTATCAGATCATTGAGGACGGGTGAGTTCATCCTGCTTTCCACCAGGATAAGCGCCTTCGAGGGCTCAAGCGCAAGGCTTCTATTAGGCATAGGGGCGGATGTGGCATTCGTAGGTAGCCAGAACAAAGAGAAGGTTCGGGTCTCTGGGCGAGCCAGGAAGAAGGCATTGGATGCAGGTCTGCATCTGGGCCACATATTCGAGGGCGTAGCAGAGGAGGCAGGGGGATCAGGGGGAGGACATGACGGCGCCGCAGGTCTGAACACCACGGGGGATGTGGAAGCCGTTCTACATGTGTGTATGGAGAAGACCAGGGAATATCTGAGATCCAAGAAATAGAGGCTATAGGTTGGTCCAGGGCCGATAGT
>DAOVJP010000452.1 GCA_030673205.1 Thermoplasmata archaeon | reverse complement strand
CAGAACTCCATGGAACATACACTGCCCTCACCAGCGACACCACATATAATGTGGACATCACCGCCAGCAACTTCCAGGACCTCACCGCCACCGCGCTCACAGGCGACATGGTCTTCGCCTTCACCTCGGTGGACATCACAGCACCGACTCCTCCAACAGGTCTCACCGTGGACCACTGGGGACCGGGTGTCGGAACAACGAAGACGTGCATACCAACAACGGTCAGCCTTGGAGATACCACAACAGTGAACGCCATCGAAGACGCACAAGGCGATGACGGGATGATGTATGATGTGGCCGAGGGAGAGAGGATGTGGATAAAGGATTTCCAGACCACAGGAGTCGTCGAGCCTCTGACCGGCGCCGTGCTAGCCGTCCAATACACCGTTTCCGGGGGCTATTCTGGCAATTCGAATATATGGGTATGGAACGTTTCGTCAGCCGTTGACACGGGCATTAAACCCGCAGTTGGGACAGATATCATTGCAGAATACGACCTATACTCTAACGGCGTCGCCACCACCCTTGCCGAGCTACAGTCCATAGAAGTTGATTTCTTTTCCGATGCAGGCGCGAAGAAGACAGTGAGCTTCGACTATGTATGGATAAACGCTACATACGGAACCGGAGTCTCAACAGACCACAACACACTGAACTGGACTCTCTCTGTGGATGATGGTGCAGGGGCGGATGATGTGACCGAGTATAGGATATACCGGGCCGACAACGAGCTGGGACCGTGGGACGAGACCGCCTACGCCGGCTCCGTACCCGCTGGCACCAACACCTATGCCGACATGGGCAAGGGCCAGGCCGACGCCACGCTCTGGTGGTATGTGGTCCGTGCCAACGACACATCTGAGAACCTGGAGACCAACACGAACACCGTTGAAGAGCCCGGTGGTGTTGTAGAGGTCGCGCCCAGTTTGCCTCCGCAGAATGTGTACGCCAGCTTGACAGGGGCGGATGGTGTTGATGTGACCATCACCTGGGATGAGGCTACCCCCGGAGGCGGGGGCAGCTTGTTTGGGTACTATGTCTATCGTGATACGGACCCGGCCTTTGGTGCATCTGTTTGCCTTAACACTGGAGCGGCTGTCGGACTTGGCGTGGGTAGTTATGTCGATTCAGGCTCTGGTGCGGGCACTACCGAGTATTATTACAAGGCGAAGGTGACCAGCGGGCCTGGGGAGACGTTCGAGCTGTATAATGATACCCTCGTGGCGAAATCCGTGCTGGTCATGGGTGCGGGGATGAACCTCATGGGCATGGATCTGCCCATAGACCTGATACGACCTGATGGCGGCTTCGGTCCCGAGGGCTGTAAGAATGCCACCTTGGAGATACAGGCACAGAACGGGGGTGTG
>DAOVJP010000359.1 GCA_030673205.1 Thermoplasmata archaeon | reverse complement strand
TGTGTCCATGGGGAATCCTGATGGAATGATCACCCTCAACTATACGGGAGATGGCGCTGCGGGAGATGTAGGGGAGCAGACCGTGACCATATACAATGTGGATATGTGGATGAACGGCACCTCTACCTCATTCTTGACCGATAGGGAGGGGAACGAGGCCATAATTGCGGAGGATTGTTTCTTAGAGCAGAGGGATGTGGTGAACACCTCCTCCCACCAATATTATGATGAGGTGGAGGGGAGCGTTCTGGCGGATTCGGGTAGGGGTACGATCCAAGGCTGGCAAGAGATATGGGAGAGTTCTTTCGCCGCAATGGAGAACAAAACGACCATCCGATCCTCCAGAGGATCCCGAGGTTATTTCCATCTGTCCGTGGGGAGCTTCGACGAGTATGTGGAGACCAAGGACCGGCTGATCACATACCCCGGGCCGGAGGGCGGAGGCCAGAGCATATCCGTGGAGCGGTTGAAAAAGGACCGGAGCTTCTCCCAGGGAGACAATGGCGGCAAGATCATGGGGGACGTGGTGTATGTTTGGAGCGCTGTCCGGGCGGAGAACATGCATGTAACGGTGGAGGGGATCGATGTTCATCTACCTGTCCTGGTATTGAACATATCACTCAATGATGAGGATATGGCAGAGAAGGGGATAAGTGAGTTCTCCATGGAATTCTGGATAAGCGGAGAGACATCCTTTCCCCTCAAGACCATTCTGGACGTTGAGCAGAGTTCCGAGGGTAACTCCACCCACATCACCACGGTGTCAACGGCCACTGCTATAACCAAAGGAACGAGTATCATAGAGTATCTACCTGGCCTCCCAACCTTCCATCCCTGGGCAGAGAGCGGAGGCGCCGAGGCGGAGGAATTCGACACGACAATGGACATAGTCCCGGAATACATGGTTTTGAATGTCCAGGGCCAGAATGCCATACCGGAGGATTTCACGGCGGAGGATGCAATAAAAGAGGCTAGGGCGGCCAACTCGGAGTTGGATGGATATCTCGATGATCCAGGCGCATATTGTATATTCTCACGTTACGAGAACTACTCCCATGAACCGCTTTGGCGCGACTGGTGGAACCTCACCTTCCATTCTGAAGGAAGAGACGATATGGTGGTGAATGTCAGCAGGGACAGCCTAGGATTTGAGTTCGGCAGCTCAGGCCAGCCAGCAAAAGGCGTACCTGCCAAGGAGGACATCACACCAGTGCTCTCTTACACAGGGGCGCAGCTCATCTTCTTGAAGCACGAGGAGATATATGACCAGATAACGGAAAATGAGAAGATAGACGTGGAGGATGGAAGTTTCGGCACCGAAGCCAATATCAGCCTGCCCATCTCCTCACCCACCACGTTCCTCCCGTCCGCTACAGGGGTGGGATATGGCTATGTGGTAGAACATGAGGGGGGCGAAGAATACAAGAGCACCCGGGCGGCAATAGACGCCGAAACGGGCAGATATGTGTACATATTATTCCACTGGGACGATGTACCCGAAACCCTATGACACAAACTTGCCTGGCCCATCATCCGCTTCTCGTCTATCCATCTCATTGTGGACCAGGGTGATCGCATGGTGTGTATGGACCACAACAGGCCCGAGCGATACCGTCTCCTTGATGAAGGGTTCCAGAGCGGTCATGTCCTCCTCTGTGAAGTCTTTGTGGTCGCTCAAAATGAATGCGGATCCGGGGGGCAGATCGATACTCCTTATCTCCTTTCCATTCTCCTCTAAATGAAAGATGGCGGTCTCAGGAGGAAAGGAATCCAGAACCTCTCTCAGTCCACGGTCGGAGATGAATATCCCAGGTGTGCTCCTTATCTCGGCCCCATCTTCTGGGAGCATATGGCTCTTCAGCAGGGCCTGACGGATAAGAGCGGCGGTGCTTCTCTCATCCGGGTTAAGATATTTCAGCTCGGAGCCGACAAACCTTACCGTCTTGGGACCGTCTGGCTCACCCAACAAGATCAGATAAACTTCGACATTTTTTCTTATATCGTTGGATAAGAAAAAACTGGTGTTGACACATCGCAACAGTATATCCAGGCGGCCGGTCGAGCCAGGGAGATCGTTCAGAGAGAATTTACC
>DAOVJP010000474.1 GCA_030673205.1 Thermoplasmata archaeon | reverse complement strand
GATGCTCCCCGTCTGTGAAGATGCGGGTCTTGCACAGAGAGCCAACGAAGATGCCTATGGCATCCATGATCTGTTGCTGTTCTCTGCGGTGTGCGGCTGTGGTCTCGACACGATCCCGATCCCGGGGGATACGCCTGTGAAAAGGATCGAGGCCATATTGTTGGACGTGACCTCCATGGCCCTGCGTTTGGACAAACCTCTCTCGGCCAGGTTATTGCCCGTTCCGGGGAAGAAGGCGGGAGAAGTGGCTCATTTCGGCTCCGAATATCTTGTGGACTGCAGGATATTCGATGTGTAGGGAGAAGATTACGGAGAGCGGGGTGGAGATCAAGACCGATGGGCCATCTGGACCTGTTGCTTTGGTACAAGGAGGCGGGGGAGGTGTTCAAATAGATCCACAAACGGGTATCTTGTGCAGGTACCAGATCTTGCCGTTCTCATAGGTGAACACGAGTGGGTACACCTCCACGCCCGCTTCCATGGCGTCCCAAAAGGTGTTGGCGAACTTTGGGTCCGTATCTTCTTTCGGGTAGAAACAGCCTGCGTCCTTGCGGAACACGAGTACCATGAGGGCCGCCCTCACACCCTCTCTTTTCATTTCCATCAGTGTTTCCAGGTGCTTTCTCCCCCTCTCGGTGGGGGCATCCGGGAACAATGCTATGTCGTCTATGGCCAGGGAGCATCCTTTTACTTCTACGCCGATTATCTCGCCCCGGTCAGTGAGCACGAAATCCAGTCTGCTATGTCCTATCCGCACCTCGGGACGGATCTCCTCTACATGTCCGAAGGGGCTGATATCGCTGTTCAAGACCCATTCGGATATGGCCCTATGATACCCGGAATGCACCAATACCCACTGCTCCTCATATCTGGCGGCGATCAGATCCCATTTTGTCTTCCGCTTTTTTCCCTCAGCTCTTCTCAGGAGCAACTCATTACCAGGGAACAGGAGCTCCTTCAACCTACCAGGGTCATGTACATGAACCTCTTGCTCTCCCAGGCCGTCCACATCAACTATGGCCAGGAAACGATTGGGTCTGGATACTAGAGAGCCAGTGGCATCATGGGGTAGTCTCAGCACTTCTTCCATCGGCAGGGAATCCTCTTCCCACAGTATATCTTTTT
>DAOVJP010000418.1 GCA_030673205.1 Thermoplasmata archaeon | reverse complement strand
GGTATATGAGGCCACTCAAGGTCACCCGCTCTCCATAGAACTCCTTCATCTCGTGAACGGAAAGGCATTGAAGAGAAGCTTGGACATCAGCCGTTTCTTCCATGAGGAGATCCTATCCTCACTATCTAGCGAGGAGGTGGAGGTGCTCAATAAACTATCTGTGTATAGGGATCCAGTGCCATGGGATGCCATAAAAGGAGCGCCGGAACACGTTTTCATTGGACTTGAGAGACAGGCGATAGTCTCCGCCACCGAGGGCGGCCTGTATACCATACATGGGATATTGGAGAACGTGATACGCTCATCACTGGACCGTGATAAGTTGGAGAGATGCCATAAGGAGGCGGCGCTCTATTACCAGGGAGATCTTCTTGACCGCCCCCTAGAGCAAGAACTCCTTCCGGAAGAAGAAGTGGACATGGTGGAATGCCTTTATCATCTCATAACTGGGGGAGAATATGAACCAGCCCTCCTTCTACTCCAGATATATGGTGAGAAGATGCTTGATAGAGGATATCTGCAGGACCTCATGGTGCTGATAGAGAACTTCGAAACAGATAGGCTAGACAGAGGGGGAGAGGTGAGGCTTTTGAACCTCAGAGGGGATATACTCACAGTGTGGGGAGAGTGGGAAAAAGCTACGAGACTCTACGAAGAGGCATTGTCCAAGACCGAGGATGTGCTGATGACAGGAAGGCTGAGGAACAAGCTCGGCGCCGTGAAGGAACACCTTTGCAAATGGGATGAGTCCATCCGAGAATATGAGCAGGCCATAGAGCTGTTCGAGAAAGCGGAGAACAAAAAGGGGATAGCGGAGGCATACCGGGTCATGGGCGCGATATTCCGGAAGAGAGGGGAATACGAGGCGGCTAGGGAGCGGTTGGAGAAGAGCTTGGGCATGTTCGAAGAGCTTGGAGATAAGAAGGATCTGTCCAGGGTGCTCAATACCCTGGGCGTTTACTATGGGGACAGAGGAGATACCGAAAAGGCCAGAGAATACCTTTTGCAGAGCCTTGAGTATGTCAAGGACACAGGGGAAAAGCGCATGTTGAGCGCGGCCTACAACAACATCGGAGAGACGCTGAAGATAGAGGAACGATACCCCGAGGCGTTGGAATACTATGTCCTAGCCCTGGATGTCAAAGCAGGACTGGAACACAAACCAGGCATAGCAATAGCCCTTAACAATGTGGGAGAATGCAGGATACTGATGGGGGGCATAGAGGAGGGAATATCAAACCTCCAAAAAAGCTTAGAGATAGCAAGGGAGGTATCAGACAGATACCTTGAAGGGATAATATTAAAGAACCTCGGCATCGCCTACAAGGAGACAGCCCCGGAAAAGGCAAAGGACTTCCTGGAAAGTGCCCTGCAGAACTTCGAGGCCCTGGGCTCCGGAGAAGAGACAAAGGCTGCCAAGGCCCTTCTATCCAAGCTGAAAGCGCTCGAATGAAACTCTAGACCATCTTCAGATGATCACCAGCTTGTGGTCCACTCGTTCGGCGGGTCTGCGCTTACCTGGATGAAGTACCCCTTGTCGGCGTCCATGTTGAAGTACGATGTGAACGGTTCTTGGCTGGGCTCATATTTCACCCATCCGCCTGTGGTGTATTTGCG
>DAOVJP010000245.1 GCA_030673205.1 Thermoplasmata archaeon | reverse complement strand
GGGGGGTTGTGAGGGGGGTGGGGGGGGGGGGGGGTCGGGGGGAGGGGGTTTGGGTGGGGGTTGTAGTTGGTGGGGGGGGGGGGAAGGGGGGGGGGGGGGGGGGAGGGGGCGGGTGGGGGGGGGGGGTGGGGGGGGGGGGAGGGGGGGGGGGGATGGGGGGGGGGGATAGGAGGTGGGGATAGGAGGTGGGTTGGGGAATGGAAAGGATTGGAGGTAGCGAGGGAGAGGGGGGCAAGAAACAGTGGACGAGACGTGAAAAATAGGGAGGTATGGAGGTAGGATCTTTGCACAACCTATTTATGGGGGATGATAATAGGGGGGTAGCCCGAGGCATCAGCCTTAGGCATATCCTCCATCCAGAGGGAAAGAGAATGTATATGATGAAGAGTGCAGAGGGCGTCGTAAGGATCCCTCCAGAGCGGCTTGGCGAGGACATGACCGAGGTCTTGAACGAACTAGCCCAGACGCAATTCGAAGGACGGTTCGACTCGGAGAGAAACCTTGTGGTCCTAGCTAAGGATATAGAGCCCATTGGGAACGGACGCGTGGTCCATGGCGACGGAGCAGTATACCAGACTATCACATATAGTGCTCTTCTCTTTAAGCCTCTTCCACACGAGGTCGTGGAGGGTTTTGTGTGTGATGTGCTCAAGTTCGGGGCCTTCGTGCGTTTTGGTCCTCTCGATGCCCTGGTTCACATAAGCCAGCTTATGGATGACCATGTGGACGCGGATGTGGAGAACAAGAGGCTCATAGGAAAGGAGACCCGTAGGGATGTAAGGCTCAATGACGAAGTGCGGGCTAGAATAGTCACTGTCTCCATAAACGAGAGGAACCCGAGGGAGAGCAAGATAGGACTGACCATGAGACAGTCAGGCCTGGGAAAGATAGACTGGCTCGATGATGAGAGAGAGGAGGAGAAGTAGATGGTAAAGATACAATACAAAGCCTGCAAGAAATGTCAGTTCCTTACCGAAGAGGATGTATGCCCCAAATGCAGCGGAGACACATCTCGGGAGTGGCAGGGCTATGTATACATAGTGGATTACACAGTATCATCTATTGCCAAGTCCATGGGCATAGAGAGCAATGGCCGTTATGCCCTGAAAGTTAGATAGGTAGGGAGTCTTTTTGAGACGATTGCCAGAAGGTTTGAGGGAAAGACTGAAAGTGCCTCTAGGCCCGGTGCTTACAGGTAAAGAGTTGAAGGAAATATTTGTTTCCGCCAAAGACCTAATAACAGTGGGGGATGTGGTGACCGCTTCCGCCCTGGAAGCGAACGTGACCCCTATGATATCCATAGTGGACAAGAAGACCCGGAGGGAAAAGAACATCCCTCTCCCAGAGGGGAAATGGGACTATGAAGCTTGGGTGTGCAACCCTCCAGAGACACTTACCGACATCCTTCTGGAGATCATAGATCACGCCATGACCGCCCTTTCCCTAGGAATGAGCACCTTGATAATAGTGGAAGGAGAAGAAGACCTGGCCAGCCTTCCGTGTATCGTGAAGGCCCCTGCGGGCACAACCATAATATATGGGTTGCCTGATGTGGGGGCCGCGGTCGTCCTGGTGGATGAAGAATCCAAAAGGAGATCCCAAGAACTGATCCTCAGCATGGAGGAGATATAATGGAAATAGAGATCGTTGACAAGAAGGAGAACGCCATCCTGAAACGAGTGGAAGTGGAGTTCGCGGTATCACATCCTAATGGGCCTACGCCTAAGAGGAACGAGGTGCGGGATTCTATAGCTGATGCCATGGGAGCGAAGAAAGAGACCGTGGTGATAGATCAGCTCTCCTCCACGTTCGGCAAACCAACCACATATGGATATGCGAAGGTCTACAAGACCGTAGAGGATGCTAGAGCCGTGGAAATGGAACACATCCAGAAGCGCAACAACATATTCGTTGAAAAGAAAGCCGCGGAGAAGGGGGAAGCGAAATGAAGAAGGACCACTACAAGATAGAGGGGGATAAGATCGTCAGGAATAGACAATTCTGCCCTAAATGTGGTGCAGGGGTGTTCCTGGCAGAGCACAAAGACCGCGTATCCTGTGGCAAATGTGGTTATACAGAGTTCAAGGATAAGAAATAGGCGTGTGCAGAGCCTTTCTCAGATCCACTAGAGCTTTCTTTTGCATCTCCACATCGAATATAGCATCAGGGAGCAATTTCCTAACTATTTCCAGTAGCTGGTCTCCAGGTATTTCCTTCCCCTCCAACCCCATCTCCTTTATTTTCTTTTTGAGAACGAACTTGCCCATCGGGCCAGCATAATTCATCAACACCGCCTCTACCGTTATGATAGAGTTCACATCTCCGCCTCCATCTTTTTGTATGCTGTTTCCAGAGAGCGTATCATATCCTCCAAGTGATGGGCCAGCTCCGCAACCTCTCCCCCTTCGTGGCTGTGAAATGTTATGGTGAAATCGCCACGGCTAGCCCTCTCCGCTTCCGAGGCAAGCGCCCTGAGAGGCTCACCCACAGCCACCGCCATCATATATCCCAGACCCGCAGAGAAGCCCAGGGCTACGAACACAAAGAGCAGATGCTGCAACAGATGGCCGCCAGGAAGTGTTCCGAATATCTGGTCCATGGCCGGGAAATAGAACACAGTGGACAGGAGGACTAGCATCACCCCGTAGAGGAAATATCCCAGGGCCAATGGTATGGAGCTGCGAAGGCGGGTCATCCCCGATATGGCCTTGGGAGGATGGCTGTCCCCCTTATCCCCCAAATACCTCTTCGCTATGCCCATGCTGTTCCTCAACCTATCAACGGCCCGGGCCAGAACCTCTATCTCTTCGTAGCCGGATACCTTGAGGTCCACATCCATTTCCCCGGCCTGTAGGTGCCTGGTCGCCACCAATATCTTCTCCAGCGGGGTAAGGAAACGGGAGATCGACCAATAAACGAAGAATATCACGGCCTCTGCCACCAGCAATGGGAATATGATCGCATAATAGGCCCAACCCACACCCAGGATTCCTAAGACCGTGTCAAGCATTGGAGGGAGAATGAAAAGCAAAAGACCCAACAAAAGATAGTGTTTGAACAACTTGGACGATAGAGTATTCTCGGAGAACAGTTTGGAATCCAAGGATG
>DAOVJP010000072.1 GCA_030673205.1 Thermoplasmata archaeon | reverse complement strand
TGGGCCGCTCCGGGTGCGCTGTTCTATCCAATTCTCTGTCGAAATAGTCGTTGAGGGCGTTCCCTGCAAAGGCGAAGAGGAGGGCTACTATGAAGGCCTGGATGACAGGTAGTGTGGAGGATAGGAACAGCTCCACATCCCCTCCGAGGGCTATGAAGACGGCGAGCACCGCGGCTATTCCGCTCATGACGCAGTTGAGGGGGCGCATGAGGTCGAAGTACGCCCTCGCCCCGGAACCCTTCCTCGAAGCCATGGAATGGTGGAGTAGCGAGGATGTATAAAAGTGGTGCGGGAGGGTGGAGACGATGCACACGGTGTTCGTGGTGCTCTTGGTGTATGCGGTGCGCGTGGTGTCCATAGTAGGCGCCATAGATCTAAGTTGTGTCCATAGTGCCGAGGGCTCACAGCTCGTATTCCATCTCCCTCTGCCTGAGGAACTCCTCGAAACCCAGCGCCTCATACGTAGCCTTCAGTCTGCTGTCGTAGACGTTTATGGTCCTCACCTCCATCGCCCCCTCCACGACCTCATCCAACACGCTTCCGAGCCACTCCGCGGGCCTCACATCCACCACCTCCAATTTCTCTTCCCTTCGCAGGAACAGCGCATAGCCCTTCTCTTCTCCCTTCTCCAGTCTGTAGGCTTTCAGTTCCCGCATGTGCCTTATCGTCTCGTATCGTTTCTGCCAGCAGTGCTCCTTCTTGTACAATGGCTCCAGGCTCCCCAGTTCTACGGGCGTTATGTCTATGGCCACTCCCCCTCCTCCTACGTCCACTCCTCCCTCGTCGTCGTCACCTCCCCCTCTTCCATCATCGCCACCTTCTTCCCCTCTTCTCGCGCCCATGCCACCCGCACCATCTCCCTCGCTCCCCCCTTCTAGCCCTCCTCCCACGTTCGCTCCCCCTCCCTCCTTCCACGTCCTCTTGTAGCAGGCCAGTGTCCTGAACTCTTTGAACCCACGGTCCCTGTACAGGGCATAGGCCCCCTCGTTCCCCACTATGACCTCTAAAAGGACACGGCGCAATCCCAACACCCGTGCCTCCTTCACACACCGCTCCAGCAAGGCGGAACCGACGCCCTTTCGTCGGTGCTCCTTCTTCACCCCCATCCCACCTATCCAACCCTCTTCGCCCCTATGCGCCAATAGCAGCAGCCCCACCGGCTCCCCGCCCTCGTGGGCATAGAGCGAGCTTTTCAGGGACAGATCGGCGGCCCTAGCCCGTGCGAGAAAACCCTTCTTACTTTCCTTCACGGATATGATGTAGTCAAGGAACACATCGTTCAGCAGCGAGACTATGTCCTCCGTGGGCAGACATGAAAGGGGCGCCAACTCCATGGAAGGGAGAGGCGTGGGGAGGATATGGGGTTTTTGGTGTTGTGGGATCCTCGTGTAGGCTTTGCTCTTGTTATGACTCTGTATCAAGAACAACTGGGGGCTACGAATACGGGGCATCGTGTATCTGGATAGTAATCCCAACCTTGAAACTACCCCTAGACCTCAAAGAGCGGTACAACCTAGATTTGACAGTTTCCAACTGCCAAATCTAGCCATACCCTTTTTTTGACAGATGAACTGTCAAAAACAGGATACAAAGCAATCCAAGCCTATATCCGCCCAGACTAACACCCATCTTCTGTTCTTCCTCTTTCCTCTTCCTTATGATTCACCTGGCCGCTACGCCAATCCCATCGCGGGATCTCTCTACATCCAGAACAATTCTCTCGTCCTTAGTGCGCAGGCGCACGATAGAAACGAGGAAGCAAAAACAGCGGGGGTTAGGTCTCTGGCGGCACACCCCTACGGCGGCGATGAGCAATATAAGCAACCGCGGCAACACCTGCAACCGCTATTACTCCTACTAAGACAAGATAGATATCATCAAGAGCACTAGGTGCGGGCGTAGTGCTCCCATCAGTTTGGTTTGTCTCCCCCTTCGCCAGATTATTTTCATACCCTGGCGTAGGATTGGGTTCAATATAGAAGTCATTTGTAAAGTTATTCGTGTCAAGTGCGTCTCTGTAACGAGCCCAAGACTCATTAAGAACATACGTTGATGGTTCACCCATATCGTCAACAATTTCGCCATCGCCATCCACAATCCACATATACGTAGGAGACTCGTAGGGCACCATTCCTTGATAGACCTCGTCCAAATCACTTACTTCCCAATAGTTCGTGAAGTTTTCAATTGAAGGAGTGATAGTGGCATATAGGAGTGGTTCGATAGCAATATTGGGAAAATTGAAAACCGCGTAACACCCAGAGAAGTAGTATGTCCAATTATGCAAACTAATAGTGTCGTTTGTCGGGTTATATACCTCAAACCATCTTGCATTTGCATCCAAAGTTGCTAGAGCAACTTCATTTATCAAAAGATGGCCTTCTTCCGGTTCGTCCGCATTTGCAGGTGTAGAGGGCACTACGGAGAACCATAATAACAACGCTCCAACGAATATGGCAAAGAATGCCCTTTTCATGTCTAATACCTCCTTTCTATATGTATGTGTTTCCTGCAAATACCCCATCGTCACCGTCACCATCCTGTTGCGATTGACCGTTCCCGTCATCATCCAATTGGGGAGTTTCACTTCCACTCTCATTACTGTCCATATGAATATATGCTTCTTCTATCGAGATATATCCGTTGTTATCGGTATCTGCATCTATGACCCCTCCTTGAGGAGTCTCTCCCCTCATAGCCGATTGAAAATGATATAGAAACTCGCCGTGGTGGTAAGATACACCGGCCACGTTTTCATTTTCTTGGTTGGGACTGTCATCTGCCCTTCCTGCCGTTTCATCACCTCTAGCCGCAGTGACAATGACTGTTCTCGGGTTGCTTAAATCCTCTACAAAGCCACCACTGAAACATTGTTGCATCACAAAGACCCTTCTTGCATAATGTTGGACCAGCCCAACATAATTTGTAGAAAAATCGTCGTCGCGTATGTTGCCATTCTGAGCACATAAAATTACTGGTTCACCTAAGTCGGCCATCCCGTTTGAGTTCTGGTCCACATAGCTCCCGTGATCAAAAATGAAGACGAATAAGAGGTCGTTATCGGTCATAACGGTGCTGAGATCCGTAAATACTGCTTCAATATTGGTCGTGGTGGCAGAAAGGTCAGTTATTGTAGTTCCAGTTGGTGGAGCGTATGCCCCGCTTGTCACATCGGTTCCGTCAGCATACAAAACTGCGACATGGTCTGTTGCGGAATTAAAGCCTGCTGTGTTATCATCCACATAGCCATAGTCATCCACCAAAATATCATACATTATTCTTAAATCATTCCAAAATTCGTCAAAGTTGCTATCCGCCGCGGTTCTTCGCGATATTAGAACAGCGTACCGATTATTGACAACTGTTGGATCTTGCCACCCGCCATTAGAGACGCCACAGTCAACCTCATATCCGTCATCCATCTCATCCCCATCGGTATCAGCCTTTTGGGGATCTGTTTGCCAAGCATATTCCTCTGAATTTATCAGATTGTCATTGTCAGGGTCACCAATCCCATCTCCTGGGTTAGTTGGGCTTAACCCGTTATTCGCCTCCCATCCATCATCCATCCCATCCCCGTCCGTGTCCCACTGGGTCGGGTCCGTCCCGTACGTGTTCACCTCTTCCCACCACGTGAGGCCCAGGGGGGTCGCCGCAGGCCAGCGTCTGGCCTGCTTGCTTGGCAGACATGCCGTTGCATGTCTGTCGCACATCGCCTTGGGCGATATGCGCCCCTGCTCACCGTCCTCGCAGGGCCAGCGCGACCATACTCCGCCAAGCTCACGCTTTCCCCCACCCTCTTGCACGTCGGCTGGCCCACGCCCAACCCCCCGTGGGCCTGCCTCCGTGCGCCATAGTATGAATATCGGCCAGTGTAGCATTATGTGTGACCTCATAGTATGCTACCATCCGTTTCGTTCCCTAAAAGGTTTGCTCTCCTCTCTCGCACAAAACCTCGTTCGGAGGCAAACCTCTTGGCCACACCGTGGCCACGGGAACTCTACTCTGCTTATAGGAAACAGCTTGGCCGGGCCTAACGGGTGGGTTTTGGATTTCCGTCCCCCAAACACAAGTAGAGGACGGAAATCCTCTAGGATGTGATAATGGATGCAGAAAATCAAAGACAACTGGGAACTGAGACGACGGGGCGTCGTGTATCTGGATAGTGATCTGAACAGACTACAGATGTTCACCAAAGAAAGCCTAGACCACTGGACAACCAAAGCACTGGTCTTTCATATCTTACGCAAGCTCGGCCACAAGGTCGTAACAGAATTCATCATCCCTGGCATGGGCCAGGGCGACATACTCGACCTAACCACAAGCACACAATACGAGATTGAGACCGTCAACAACAAGCACTATCACCAAAAGCGGGTAGCCCAGTACCAGCGCATCGGCGTAGACGTAATCGTAATCCCAACCTCGAAACTACCCCTAGACCTCAAGGAGCGATACAAAGCAATCCAAGCCTATATCCACCCAGACTAACACCCCTCTGTTTTTTTCTTCCTCTTTCCTCTTCCTTATGATTCACCTCCATCAAACTACTCGCTATTCTAACTGTCCACGAAAAAGGGTGCACTCCAGTATCGTTTGCTTCCTCTTCTCTTGCTAGCCGGAGTATATGGTTTTGGTGCCTCCACCACACACACGCCCTGCTCATGCATGATATTTGGGGAAAAAGACATAAATAGCAAGAGCCCTAATCATTCTGTAGGAACAGGGAACGTATCATGGTAGAAGGATCCGAATATTTTGAGGATAGCGTGGATGAGTGGATAGGCGCTCTCCCGTTCGAGACCACCGCAGAGATAGCTATTCCAGAAAAATTGGTGGACCAGGTCATAGGCCAGGAAGAGGCGGTGGAGGTCATAAGGAAGGCCTCTCTGCAGAGGCGCCACGTGCTGTTGATCGGAGACCCTGGCGTGGGCAAGTCCATGTTGTCCAATTCCATGGTGGAGTTCCTTCCCCGGGGACAGCTCCAGGATGTCCTCTCTTACGATAATCCGGATGATCCTAACGAGCCGCGCATCCGCGTGGTGCCTGCCGGGAAGGGCAAGGATATCATCCGGGCGGAGAAGGCCAGGGCTGCCCAGAGAAAGCAGCAGAAGTCCCATGGCATGCTCATCATCATCTTCTTGGTGATAAGCTTGGCATTCATCCTGGCCATTAAACCCACTGACACTGGTTTCACCATAGAGCCGAACACGATATTGTTCGGTATCATAGCCGCCGCCGCCGTCTTCCTAGTGATGAGGATAGGGAGCCAACGGGAGGAGAAGGAGATGGTGCCCAAACTGCTCATGTTCCATGACCCGGATGAAGAGCCTCCTTTCCTCGACACCACCGGAGCACATGCGGGGGCGTTGCTGGGCGATGTGAAGCACGATCCGTTCCAGAGCGGAGGCCTTGGCACCCCGGCGCATGAGCGCGTCGAGGTGGGAGCCATTCACAAGGCCCATGGAGGCGTCCTCTATTTGGATGAGTTGAACATGCTCCGCATGGAGAGCCAGCAAAGCCTCTTGACCGCGCTCCAGGAGAAGAAGTTCCCTATCACGGGCCAGAGCGAACGTTCCAGCGGGGCCATGGTGAAGAGCGAGCCTGTCCCCTGTGATTTCATCCTCGTGGCTGCTGGCAACCTCGATTCGATTTACGGGACCACAGATGATAACGGCCGCCGTATCGGAGGTATGCATCCCGCCCTGCGTTCTAGAATAAGGGGTTACGGGTACGAGATATACATGAAGAACAGCATGGACGACAATTTTGAGAACCGGGAGAAGCTGACCCGATTCGTTGCCCAGGAGGTTCACAAGGACGGTAAGATCCCCCATTTCACCAAACCCGCGGTGGCAGAGATAATACGGGAGGCGAAGCACCGCTCTGGCAGAAGGGGGCAGCTCACTCTGCGGCTCAGGGAGATGGGAGGGCTTGTACGGGTTGCCGGGGATATAGCCCAGGAGAACAAGGCACCGGTGGTGGAAGTAGAACATGTCCAGGCCGCCAAACACATAGCGCGCTCCCTGGAGCAACAGGTCACCGATCGGGCAATAGAGCGGAAGAAGGAATACCAGCTCTTCAACATCCTTGGGGAGCAGGTGGGCATGGTCAATGGACTAGCGGTCATGGGTGGAGGCACCGAGGGAATAAGCGAGTCGGCCGGGATCGTATTACCGATAGTCGCAGAGGTGACACCTGCGCTCTCCCGTTCCGGAGGAAAGATAATAGCCACCGGGAAATTGGGGGAGATAGCCAAGGAGGCGGTGGAGAATGTTTCCGCCCTCTTCAAGAAATACACTGGTCAGGAGCTGAGCAATTATGATATGCACATCCAATTCGTCGGCACCTATGAGGGGGTCGAGGGGGACAGCGCTTCCATCTCGATCGCCACCGCCGTGATATCCGCCCTCAGCGGGATACCAGTGGACCAGTCCATAGGGATGACCGGTTCCCTCAGCGTCCGTGGCCAAGTGCTGCCAGTGGGCGGTGTGAACGCAAAGATCGAGGCGGCGGCACAGACCGGGTTGAAAAAAGTGTTGATCCCGGAGGCGAACGCCCAGGATGTTCTCATAGACAGCAAATATGCTGGCAAGATAGAGATAGTGCCCGTTTCGACACTCAAGGAGGTGTTGGCCAATGCCATGGTGGGGGAGAAGAAGGAGGGACTGCTGGACAAGCTCGCTAAGATCGTGCCCATGTCATCTCCCTTTGGGGCCGATGCACCCCCAGCGCCAGGATAGGTGGTGTGAACATGAGGCTCCCCCAGCTACTGTGGTATGATGTGG
>DAOVJP010000193.1 GCA_030673205.1 Thermoplasmata archaeon | reverse complement strand
TCGACCACTGAGATTAGGAGCGGCATTAGGCTTGAACCAGGCAACATCGTTTAGAAGATGGAATCCTAGTTTTTGCAGTGCAAAACCGCATGCGTATATCGAGTGATATGTCCCGCTTATCCAAATTGTTCCATTGTCCTTCAAAACTCTTTTACATGCCTCTATCCAGGCCATGTGAAATTCAAAATCCTTTTCAATGCCCTGGCTTTTGTCCCAGTCTCCTTTGTGTACAGAAACCCGTTTACCTGCATGGCATGTAAAGCCTCCATTCGAGAGATTGTAGGGGGGATCCGCAAATATCATATCAACCGAGTTCTCAGGAAATTTCTCCAAGAACTCCCGACAATTCATGTTGTATAACTCAAAACCCTCTGATTCATAATATGCTTTCATTTCTCGTTTCCCCCATTGCTGTTATTCTCAACTAGCTGCAAAATGAAATCATGCCAGCTCGTGTTTATTTTATTCTTTTCGCGGACAAGTTTCTTGTACTCTTTATCCTCAAATGTGATGTTCAGCGTCTTCATAGATATCCTCTCACACAAATTAGTAACTAAGTAAGTAATGCGGGTGGGGTATTTAGTTATGTTGTAAGAGTATTGGCCTGCACCCCTTTCTTGGACTTGCCTATTGTTTCCTATTCAATTAACTCGTTCTATTTGTTGGAGTATTTTTGCTACTTTTTCTCCGTGTTCTGATAAGGAAAACCAATAGCGCCCAGATAATAGTTCTGATTCTAGCAAGCCCAATCTTTCTAGTGATGAGATGGCGCAGTATACAACTGATTTGTCAATGCTCAATGCCTGTGACAGCACACCGGTTGTGGAGGGTGCTTCAGCTAGAGAGCAGATGATTTGTATTGCGCCTTCTTGTTCAAAGTCGCTGTTCCTTATCCCCCTCCATCTCTCTTTAGTTGGGAGCTGCCATACAACATAGCCCTTCTCGGATGGTACTGCCACCAGGAGCCCTTGTTCTCCCATACGGTTCAGCTCACGGGATACGGCCTGTCTGGTCTTGCCTACTTCCTTCACGATATCGGCTGGTTGTATTGTATCATGTGTTTCGAGATACTTCAACGCGTATTCTCGGATGTCAACGGTTTTGTCCTTCGAGGTCATAGGCTATCACACCCTAAAACGAGGACGCCAAGGGGTATAAGTCTGTATTGTAGAGAGGTGTGAAAAAGAGTGAAAGTGACAGCCCTTTTGAAAGGTCTGGGTTGTAATGAAACGGCTTGATAACGGTTTACACTGACAGACACACTGTAAAGATACCCTAAAAGTGACATAAGGGTATTGATGAAAACCTTTCGACCTTCACCAACACCCGCTAGAACAGGAACTCTTAATCTAACTTCCACAGGGAGGTTGAACCGAGAAATACAAGACTACAGCCAGAATCCGAGCCAAGACAAGCAAACGTTCTTCCGCGCACCATCTCTATTTTCATCATTATCACAAACCAGAAGAACGGTTGCTCCGCCGGCCTGGCGGCGGAGCCCCTCCCCCTGTGGGGTTATACTAAGTATAGTGATTAGACACACTAGAATAATACTATTTTTGGCTATAGCCAGAGGTTTCGACAAATCCCAGGGGGCGTTATCATAGAGATAGAGATTCAACCGTTCCTGGTTGATCGTGTTAAATTACAGTTGGCTAGTCCTCACTTCTCAGGCATAAGGGCGGACAATGAGAGTGTTATGGTGGGTGGTGTCACAAAGAAACAGGCTACAGCTAACGCGGAGTATTATGCGAATGAGTTTCCTGAGGATATTGCGGAGAAAGGCAGACATGGTCGGGCTCCGATCTATACTTTCGTCAAAGAGAAATACTGGAAACAACGGGCCACGAAGACCAGTATGCAACCCTACGGAGCCTTTACGTTGTGGATATTCGGGAATCCAACCGTATTTCAGAAACGAGATTATCAGAAGCAGGGCTACATAGACAACTTCCAGAACACTCTTGAACGTAGGCACGAGGACAACTACCTGCACACGGACATATGCAATCAGAATCCTCGTACAATGGAGTTGGATAACGGTTACTATTTTCCTGACGTTGAGAAGATAGCGGAGGATGTCAGCACAGAGTTCATTGGCTATGGCCCAACGGGATACGAGTATCCGCATATGTTTGGGAATCCTACAATCCAGAGTATTGAGATAAACCAGGATATTCTGGTCCACCCCTACGACAGTGTATCTGTACAACAGGACCTAGTTTCCTTTTTCCTCAGCACAGCCGGATCAGATTATCTACAGCGTACTGGCTACAGGAGGCTAACCCTCTTTGAGAGTGGGGAACATCCCGGCTACTCGATGGAACTCAATTATGGCAAAGAGGGTAATATCAAAATTTATCCGAAGACCCAGCATGGCATCCGGGTTGAAGCAGCTCTCTTTGGCAATAAACACATCAGGAAACACTTCAACCGGAAATCTTACACGGACCTGGACAGGGTGAAGAACGAGATAGCCAAACCACTCATAAGAAAAGTAGACGTTCCACGCTTGCTCCAGGAACAGCCACCGCCCAGAGACATAACGCCGTATCTTTTCGAGAAATTCATCCACGACCCGGTAGAGCGGAATATGGCTAAGAAGCTCTACGACAGAAGATATCTGTTGAAACAGGAGATAGCGCCCCAATATCTGCGCGGGAAGACCAGGATACTAGAGGGCACTAACCACGAAGGCATCTGGCACTATGTTTTGAAAGATTTTTGCGAGGAGGGGTAAAAGATAAATTCTTCTATGCCTATAAGGGAGTGCCCAATAGGGCAGGAAAACATAGATGCTCCCGAAACCGCAGAATCGGTTGTCGGGCATAGAAAAAAGTGTGAGCGAGTACGCAAGCGAGGAAGGCCGAAACAGAATCATTGGGGAGGTGCTCGTAGTATGGGCAGAAAACCTCTAAAAACAAGCCTTAAAGCCTTCCTGGTGAGGCGGAGAATGAAATGGGCAGAATCTACCTACAAGGAAAGAGAACGCAAATACAGGTACCTTATGGGTGTCTTTGACCAGCTACGAGAAGAAGGAAACGAGCACATGTTCAGCACCAAAAAGTTTGGCGAAAGAGAGGTCTTTGCCTTCGAGACATGGATGATGAACAAAGACCTGGACCCCGCCACCAAAAAGAAGTACCGGAACATGGTGAACGACCTCCTGATGTGGAACGGCAACTACGTCTACGACACACTACTCCAACGAGGCGACATATCGAACACAGTTCCAGACAAGGAGATCAAAACCATCTCCAACCAGGACTTCCAAAAACTCCTGAAGTATGGCAAACAGAATAGGAGCACTTGGGAAGGACAGCTCGGATACTTCATGGTAGCCATGTACGGCTACTGCGCCCTACGAAACAAAGAACTCAGGCTGGCATACTTGGAGGATATAGACACCAAAAACTGGGTCTACACCGTCAGGCACCCAAAAGGAGAAGGCAAATACGGCAAACAAAGGACCATACCAATAGTATTGCCTCTCAGACCCATAGTACAGGAATATCTGATACAGAGGAAGGCACACCTACTGCAACACGAGATAGAAGAAGCAGAGCCACTGATACCACACATATCAAAACAAAACGAGGTCAGCTTCTACTATAGCACCAAACTAAGCGGCATAGCCAGAAACATAGCCGCTTCAACAGGTGTCCAGTTCCAGATAAGGACTCTCAGAGCCTCCTGTGCACAGATACTAAAAGACCAGGGACTGCCCATAGAAACAATCTCCAAGTTCCTGGGACACTCGAACACCAAAACCACAGAAAAATACTATGCCCGAATAAGGGACGAACAGATGTTCAAAGACATAAACAACCTCTACGAAAAACCAACACCCCAAAACAACGATTACGATTTGATTTACGTCTAAGCC
>DAOVJP010000212.1 GCA_030673205.1 Thermoplasmata archaeon | reverse complement strand
GCGATGGACGGGAGGGTGGCACTATCCACCAACGCCCATATCCTTGGAGCCCCAGTGGATTGCACACGGGTTATTTCGGAGCCCATACTCCGTATCCGCTCCGCTACGTCCTCAACATCCTCTAGCCGATAGGGTATCACGATGATCGGAAGCTCACCATGGACATCGGATAGCCAGGAAGACAGCTTGTCCCTGGCTTCGACCGGGTTGGAATGAACGACATCGGAGCGGGAGGACAGGAGTTCAAGTCCCTGGGCGGGCACTTCGCATACATATTCACCATTCCCCAAGTAACGGAGGAATTGAAAACCCCCTTCCCCCATGTCCTCCCGGTCTTCAATGCTCAGGGGAGAGGAGAATGCCACACGGCAATAGTCATCTGAATGGCTGACTTCTTCAGCGCCGCTTTGAACTGTGCTCGTCGCTTCAAGGGTCTCAAGAGGGTCTGCACTCTCCGCCCCTCCGACGCCAACAGAGAGGTTTGATGCTAGGAACAATAGTATCAACAGCCAACTGGCGATGGAGTACCTCTTACCTGATCGCATGTATCATCCTCCTCTGGATCTGGCGCATTTTGACACGGTGTGTGCCTAACATGTGATATCGTTGTGCCTATTGCCACCTTGTGGGTACTGATATGATAGTATAGGTTAGTATATATCAGCTCTGTCCCTAATTGTCGAACATTTGTTGAAGGTACTCTTCAAACTCATTCCATGTCTTAGACCCTTTTGGCATCAAACACCTACGACCCCACAACACCCCATCAATTGTCTACCGCCCCAGAACACAACACCCTTCCACGTCCATTATCTCCACGCCCTCTCCTTTGAGCCACTCCCTCGTACCCCTTCGCGGGAGTACTATACCATCCACGCCTGCCTCGAGTGCGGCCCGTTCCAGCTCCGCCCCTCTTGGCCTCATGCAGCCCAGCAAGAGGCGCGTATCGGGCATCATCTTCCTAGCCTCGGCTATGATGCTCCCGACCTCTTTAGGAGGAGGGGGAGCGACCCCTGCCATCCTGGTGTCCTTTGTGGGCATGAGGACTATGAACACCAAAGCCCCCGCCCCACACGCCTTCACCATCTCTAGAGCATGCCTCTCACCCACGATCCTTCCGTGGTCTAGACCTATGCATACATGAGGCACGGCGTCGATGCCCTGCTCCAACAAGAGGGAGAGAGCCTTAGCGTGATCCTCCGGGCCTTTGTCCAGGCCGTAGATGTTCTGTATGGTGGTCTTGCTGCCCACCACATCCAGGGAGACCACGTCCACCTTTGCGCGGGCCAACCCCTCCGCCATCTTTCTGTCCACAAAACCAGTGTGGACGTTGAGTATGAGCCCCGTCTCCGCCTTTACCCGGCCTATGATGTCCATGAACGGTTCGAGCGGTACCGTCCCATTCCTGTCACATCCTCCACTGATCAACACGCCTTTCTTCCCCTCCTCCCAAAGGCGCCGGCATACGGCCTGAAGATCCGGAGGAGTGGGGGCGGGGATCATGTGCTCCAGGTATCTTCCTCCACAGTGGGCGCAGTCCAAAGCGCATTTGTTGGCAGTTATTGAGATGGACGGAAAGTCCGGTCCAGGCTTGTATGCGGTGATAACCGGCTGCAACATACGGAGGTATTCGACAGGGAGTAGATAATCTTTATTCGAGAAGACCTGGAGATGTGCGACGCCTTTATATATCGAAGCAGTATTCGCTCCCCAGCGAGGTGGTGGAAATGAAGATATTCAGGATCACTGGCACGTTTAAGATGGGCCCTCATTGGCAGAACTTCACCAAGGAGGCCATCGCGACGAACGAAAAGGCCGCCGTGGAACGTCTATACTCGGATATAGGCGGGAAGCACCGGCTCAAGCGTACCGAGATAAAGATAGGAAAGGTCAAGGCCATCTCACCTGATGAAGTCACAGATCTGGTGCTCAACCAGATGATAGAACACAAAATGGTGGACCTATGAGCGGCGAGAAAGAAGAGGGGAAAGTGGACGAGAACGAACTCCAGCAGATGCTTTTCACCATAGAAGCCCTGCGGGAACAGATCTCCGGCCTAGCCTCCCAGGAGAATCTCAGCCGCAATATCATGAACGATTACTCCCTAGCCAAAGAGGGCTTGGAGGCCCTATTGGCAACTGAGAAGGGCGAGGCAACGCTCATACCCATAGGGGGTCGCGTGTTCGTCAAGGCCACCGTCCCAGCCGACCAGAATGTGATCGTGGGAATAGGGCGAGGGGTTTCCGTGGAGAGAACGCCGAAGGACGGTCTGGAATGGGTGGACGAACACTTGTCTGAGGTGAGGAACAGCCATAGCCAGATAATCTCAAGGATAAGAGAGATGGAGACCAACCTAGAGGATCTGACCACGCATGCTCAAAGCATGTATATGAAACTCCAGGCACAAGGTGGCGCTACTGCTGAACAGGGGGCGCCATAGGCGTGTTCAAGCTTTTCAGAAAACGAGTTGAAACGGTCAAGGAGGAGGCGAAATCCCTCGAGGTCGAGGATGTTCTAGATGCTGAAAAAGGAAAGAGAATAAAGGAAAAGCATCTGGACAATGTCATGTGGGATCTGGAGCTGGCATTGTTGGAGGCGGATGTGGCCGAAGAGGTGGCCGTGGACATCGTGGGGGACGTCAAGAAAGAACTTTTGGACCTGAGATTAAGGAAGGGGGCGGATATAGGAGACGCTGTGGAAACGGCATTGAGACACGGGGTCCGCAAGGCCCTATCATCCAAAGTTCTAGATTTCGATAAGTTCGTTCAGGAGCACGAGAAACCCGTTGTGATAATGTTCATAGGGGTCAACGGAAGCGGGAAGACCACAGCCATAGCCAAGATCACTCACCGACTCCAGAAGCTCCATATGTCGTCCGTGATGGCCGCGGGAGACACTTTCCGCGCAGGTGCGATCGAGCAGCTCCAGAGGCACGCCGACAAACTAGGAGTTCGCTTGATAAAGCACAAGGCTGGCGCGGACCCTGCGGCTGTGGCCTTCGACGCCATCGAACATGCCAAGGCCAGACACCGCGATGTTGTCCTTTTGGACACTGCCGGAAGGATGCAGACCAACACCAATCTTATGGATGAGATGAGCAAGGTAGGACGGATCGCCCATCCCGACATGGTCATCTTCGTAGGTGACAGTCTAGCAGGGAACGATGCCGTGGAGCAGGCTGTCCGTTTCAACCATGCTGTGGACATAGACGCCGTCATACTCACAAAGATAGACGCGGATGCGAAGGGAGGAGCGGCCCTTTCCATAGCCAAGACCATAGGCAAGCCCATAATCTTCGTATCAACAGGCCAGGAATATCACCAACTGGAGAAGTTCGACCCGGAATGGATGACGACCAGACTCTTCGATTAGGCGTTGAATGCCTAACTACCATGTTTTAACAACAAAAAAAAATGGTCAACGCTCGAAGAACTCGGGGCCCAACAATTGTATCCCCTCGGGAGCCTTCAGATCATCCAGGTATCCCAGCCAGTATGCCACTGCCCCTGTCCCATAGAGGTCATAGTAGGGGGTGAGCTGATT
>DAOVJP010000215.1 GCA_030673205.1 Thermoplasmata archaeon | reverse complement strand
ATCGTGAATATGAGAACCTTGAAAGGATCTCGGTAGAAGGTCTTGCTCTCATAATGACTGCGAAGTATCTGGAAGACCTCTTCCACAGGGGCAGTGGCTCCGGGCATAGTGGGTGCAAAGGCATGGGCAGGATAATACTTTGCGTCTCTCCGCCCTGCTAAACAACTTTTCTCATAGCAGAGATATCTGATCATAATCCACTTTTGCCGTACGGAGCGCTTTGGTGATCTTCTCTTCATCCTTGACATGGAATCGAAGCGCGATCCCGCAATCAGAGCTGAGATGCCGTGGGGTCGGAATGAGCTTCACGCTGACATGTGCACTCTTTGCAACGTTCTCGGCCCTCATCGCAAGACTTGTGGAATAGAACAGGACCACAGAATATTTTTTCTCTAACTTGGCCATTCTCGCTCCTCCGAATATCATCAGGCCTTTGAGAGAAGTAAGATGAAATCCTCACCTGCCTCTTTCTCCTTGATGGTCCAGTCCTTATCGCGAGCGAGCCTTCTGATGTTCTCTCTGGCAGTATCATCATCCCCGATGACCGCAAAGGTGCCAGTACCTATTTTTCTCATCTTGCGATGCACCATAATGACCGGTTGCGGACATGAAAGACCTCTTACGTCTATTCTTTTTACCATACCATTTCCTCCTTATCCTCTTCTTCTCATCGTCAACCCGATCATTGCACAGACGAATATTCCAGATATCACGGCAGCTATGCCCCATTCGCCTACTCCTGCAGGGCTGCTTGCCAACCGGAAGTTATGGGAAAAAGCCGCTCCAGCGACCATGCCGACCACGAATATCGCAGAGTCAGCGTTGCCTTCTCCGGAGAGCACCAGTTGTCTGCCGGGGCATCCTCCTGCCAGGACAAATGCAAAACCCGCAAGCAACATTCCCATATAGTTCCAGAGATGATCGGTATGTGCCACAGGCTGATCCTCGAACCCCGAACTGAATTGGCCAAGAGCAAGGTTCGTCGCGAAGGCCGCGATCGTCAGGGCAATAATGCCGGTCAACAGGTGGTAATCCCGGATGAGAATGGTCTCTCTTATCCCGCCCACAGTGCAAAATCGGCTGCGTTGAGCAAAGAAACCGACCAGCAAAGCAATGCCGAACGAAATGGCTATTGGGGCAGCCATGGCCCCTGGGCCCTTCAGGCTTTTGAGGATGACATTGGTTCCATCGCTATACACAGGATCCCAAACAAGCAGAACGAGAAGTAACACCATCACTGCTGGCAGTACAAGACCGACAGCGGGATAGGTCTTCCTAGCCCTACCTAGATCAAAACCGTTCCTGATGAAGAGCGTCCCAAGAAAAATACCGCTTGCCAGACCAGCTATTCCCATGATAGCGGTCAGATCGCCCCCGGCAAGCCTGAGGAATGCCCTCCATGGACATCCAAGGAATACAAGGGCGCCGATCATCGCGAAAAAACCAAGCACGAAACGTATGATGGGAGCAGATCCGGTCCTTGGCTTGAACTCCTTGAAAACAAAGGCAGCGATAAGGGAGCCTAATACGATTCCCATTATCTCAGGCCGGAGATATTGGACAACACCGGCATCATGCAATCCTAGAGCACCTGCGATGTCTCGCTGGAAACAGGCGATGCAGAAGCCCATATTTCCAGGGTTCCCCTCATATTGTAATATGGCCGCTACGATCCCAACGAAGCCACCGACGAATATTATGCCGGTCCTCGAGCTGAAGAATGTGTTCACCTTCGTGAAAAGATCGCCTTTCTCTTCCATTGTATCCCCTTCTGTAAAGTTCAGCAGGCATATCTTCGGTCTCATTATTTTAAACATTTGGTGCTATGCATCCTAACGATATTGTGTGTGCCCTATGGAAATAACTCCTTGTTTCACACAGGTTTGGCAGTCTTGGGCTCACGAAACGTTTATTAGCTCCACGACCCTTCTATTCACGGGTATTGGCATGGACAAAGATGCTCTGATAATGGCGCTGTTGTTGATAATGGCTATAGCTGGTGTTTGGCTGACCATCCTAACGTATATCATCCTTTCTAAGAAACGCCGCTCCGCAGAGGATCTGGTGGCGGAGATGAAGCGGGTAATGGGTGATGAGAAGAACAAGGCCAAGATAATGCCCCTTCTGAACGAGATGTTGGAGGGGCAGATGCCAAGGGAGAAGAGGGCCAAGGTAAGGACCATCAAGAAGAAGGCGAAGATGATAGATGTCAGCGACATCGCTGACCTGCTGGAGGAACTGGACTCCATAGTGGCCGACGCGGACGCCGCGATCAAGGAACTGTCCCAGCCCCCGAGCGAGTTCGATGAGAAGGCTCTAGCCACGGCAGCGGCCATTGAGATGGTGGATAGCAAGGATGAAGCCAGTGCGGCACCTTCACCCGACGTTCCCTCATCCGAACCCCCATCATCTGAGTCGCCACCACCAACACCCCCATCATCTGAGTCGCCACCACCAACACCCCCGTCACCCCCTCCCTCGTCGTGAACCAACAAGATGCGGATAAGCTTTAATACCTGGGTACCTACCAACCTCCTATGCTCCCTTTTGAGATAAAGCAGAGGGATGGGCTCGCAAGGATATGTGTCCTGCACACCAAACACGGTAAGGTGGAGACACCTACCCTATTGCCAGTCATAAATCCGAACCAGATCGTCATATCTCCCGATGAGATGAGGGACCTATTTGGTGCCCAGATGGTCATAACCAACTCTTATATCATAAAGAGGAGCGAGAAGCTCAAAGAACAGGCGATGAAGGATGGCGTACACTCCCTCCTGCATTTTGACGGACCGATAATGACGGACTCTGGCACGTTCCAGAGTCACATGTATGGGGAGGTGGACCTGCGCCCGGAAGAGATAGTTGCTTTCCAGAGAGACATAGGCAGCGATGTCGGCACCATACTGGACATATTCACCGAGCCCGAGCACACACGAGAGGAGGCCTCCGCGGCCCTCGAAACGACCCTGGAACGGGCGAGGGACGCTCCGAACTATGCGGGTGAGATGGGCCTTGCCCTCCCTATCCAGGGCGGTGTGTTCCCGGAGCTCAGAGAACGCTGCGCCAAGGAGATGAGCAGGATAAACGCCGCCATCCATCCCATAGGAGGAGTGGTGCCCCTGATGGAGGATTATAGGTATGGGGATGTGGTGAATGCCATCATTCATGCTAAAAAAGGCCTGAGGCATGACCGCCCAGTACACCTGTTCGGCTGTGGACACCCCATGTTCTTCCCAATGGCCGCTCTCTTGGGGTGCGATCTTTTCGACTCCGCCTCATACATAAAGTATGCCAGGGCAGGCCGTATGCTCTTCTCGCACGGCACTAGACACCTGGAGGATATGACGGAGCTGCCCTGTAATTGCAAGGTCTGCAGAGAGAACACTGCAGACGACCTCCTAGCCATGGAGCCCATGGAGAGGAGCAGAGCGCTGGCTCTTCACAACCTCGCAGTGACCTTCT
>DAOVJP010000108.1 GCA_030673205.1 Thermoplasmata archaeon | reverse complement strand
ATGGGTACTGGTCCGTTACACCCGACGTCATTGGACTGCCCGTATATGTCGGCCCCGACAAGGCTGTTGTCTATTATGGTGGCCTCCACGGTGTAGGGGGTGGTGCTCTCCGTATCGGGCAGGGGCGTATGGGTTATCCTGGGTTTTGCCAGCGTCGGGTCGAGCCAGAAGAGTATGTTATACATCAACTGGTCCATGTTGGCCTGGGCATCGGTACCCTCGAAATACTGGAAAGCAATGTACACCAGTTTGTAGGTGCCCTTGTCCACCTTCAGCGCGCCAGGGGTATCTGCGGAGTTCACATATGTGAATATCGCTTCTCCGGGGGCTATGACGGTGATGTTCTCCGGGAAGGTACCCGTTATGGTAAATCCTGCCATCCCATTGGTTATCTCGTCTCCGGGAACACCATCCACCACGGTCGCATCCGTGTCATCCGCTACGTATGAGGCGTTGAGATATTCCTCATACCATGGGAGCCACCCGTTCAGGTTCGCCCCGTATCCTATGTCCTGTCCGTTGATGTATAGGTTACCTCCGCCGTCAAGGAATGTTGTGAGGTTTGCGCGCTCACCGTCGTCGGGCCCTCCTGATCCCTCCACCCAGATGATATTGTTGTAGAATGTGAACTCGTGGGACGTGGGGGTGCCGAGGTCATAGGCGATGCCTATGTTGTCCAAGGCGGTGGTGTATCCTGCGGTGTTCCCTCCTGCATCCACCACGAGGAGCGGGTAGCCATCGAGTATGATAAAGGAATGGTTCGTGGCCGGTGCTCCAACTGGGTGGTATCCCGTGTTCGGGGTTCCTGCGGTGTCGGTGGCGTTGACGTAATAGTGTATCGTTGTACCGGCGATCTGCCCGGGAATATCGGCGCTGTACTCATCCCCTCCTATGCTCGACATCTGTATGGTCGCGTAGATAGCACCTCCGTCAGTATTGTAATTGAGCCATATATCATTGGTGTCCAGGGCAAGGTTGTCCGTTATCGTTGCCGTTGCAGTATATGGGCTGGTGCTGGGCGTGTCAACTAGTGGGGTATGGACTATCAATGGCGCCTCCGTGTCCTCGAACACTAGGAAGGTATGATTGTTCCCTGGGGCCCCCAATGGATGGGTGGTGGTGTGTGCCGCCAGATCCGTGGCCTCTATGTAGTAGTATACGGTGGTGCCCCAGCTCTGGGCAGGTATGTTCGCGCTGTACTCGTTCCCTATATTGCTCATTCCTATGGGAGTATAGCTCACGCCATCGGTGCTCCAGTACAACGTGGCAGTGCCCATATCGTCGTCGGTGATGGTGGCCACGATCGGATAGGGGCCGAGGGATTCGGTATCTGTCAATGGGGTGTGTGTTATCCCGGGGTTAGATAACCATTCCAGTATGCGCTCCATCAACAGGTCCCTGTTAACACTATTGTTGAACTGGGCGAAGTTGAAGGAGGTGTATACCACCTTAAAGATGCCCGTGTCGTTCTTCACTCCATAAGAGTCGTCCTGGATGTCGTCATAGAATATGGTGCTTGCTCCCGGGGCTGGTGCTATGTCGTCCCTGCTCGTGGACAATCCTGCAGCCTCCAGCACTATTCCTGTGAAGCCGTCCGATATCGGGTCGCCTGTTACGCCATCCAGTATAGTGTCGCCGGGGCTGTCTGCCAGGTAATCGGTGCATAGATAGTCCCAGATGAATGCGCCCGCTGGCTCCCCGACACCAACACTGCCTATGTCATATCCCAACTCGACGCCAGTGATATACAGTTTCCCTCCTCCATCCAGATAGCTGGCTACCATGGTCTGCTTCTCGGTGCTGAAGTGGTCGCCGGAATATGCGTCTCCAGTGTTCCATATGACCTTCCGATAATATTCCGGGTGGAGGTCTGCCGAGTAGAACTCGACATTGTATGTCTCTCCCAAGCTGTCGAGGGATGTGTTTATGAAGGTGGTGCTCCCATCACCGGGATCATCGTCAACTACCAGCAGCGGCCAGAAGTCTATTATCTCGAAGGTGTGGTAACTTGTTGGGGCGCCAGGTGGGTGGGATGCTGTTCTCACGGGGACAGCCATATCACTGGCGTTGATGTAATAGTCTATGACGGTCCCGAGTATCTGGCTTGGTATGTATGCCTCGTAGAAGTCCGGGGTGCCAGTAGGGGTCATGAGCACGGGCAGTTCCCAACCGCCGCCATTCAGTTGATAATACATCTCAATGGAATCTGTATCCAATACCCCTCCGTCCGTGACATTGGCCACCACATGGTAGGGGCCGCTACCAGGGGTATCCGTGAGCGCGGTGTGCAATATTACCGGCGGGAAAGCATCCGGTAGGACCTGGAAGCTATTATGTGCGGCCGCGGGGGTCCTGTTGTAGTTGGGGGTGTTAGCTGTGTCGTTGACATCAATGAAGTAGTATACGGTGGTGCCAGATGACTGGCCAGGGATATCTCCACTGTATTCGTTCGGGTATGCTCCGGTGGGGGTCATGTGAACATGCGTATGCGCTCCGGCCAGGCCCGTGCGCCAGTGGACATAGGTGTCAGATATGTCGATACCTATATTATCGGTGAAGTTCGCCACAACTGTATATGGTCCCTGGGCGTTGGCCGTATTGCCTAGCGGGGTGTGCTCTATCTCCGGCAGCACGATGTCGGCCCCCGCATAGAAGCTATGCACCGAGGCAGGGTTGCCCTCCACGGCGCCGTTGGGGTGGGTGCTGTGGTGCAAAGCGAGGTCGTCCGCGCTGATGTAGTAGTAGACACTGGAATCAGCGGCGTTGAACGGTATGTCGCCCTGGAACACATCCCCACCCATGTCTGTCATGGTGATCGGGGTCTCATAGGCTATTCCATTGTAACTGTAGTGTACCGTGCAACTAGAAGCGTTCAGGTCACCGCTCCCGTCCGTTATGGTGGCTGTGAGGCTGTGCGGGCCGTTGCTCTCGGTGTCCGTCAGAGGCGTGTGGTCTATATTCGGTTTGGGAACGAACCAGTCTATTATCCTCTGCATCAGCAGGTCCTTGTTAACCTGAACGTCCGTGCCTTCGAAATATTTGAAGCCGATGTAGACCACCTTGTAGACGCCTGTGTCCGCCTTCAGTGCGCCAGTGTAGCCAGCGTCGGGGGTGCTATTCGAATATGTGAAGATGGTCTCCGCCGGGGCGGTGGCGGTGATATTCTCCGGATAGCTCCCCGTAAGGGCAAACCCGCTCATGCCATCGGTGACAGCGTCGCCAGGCACACCATCCACTAGCGTGCCATGGGAATCATCGGATATGTAGTCCGCGTGGAGATAGTCCCTATAAAAGCCAGCGACCTCACCCCCTACACCTGCAACGCCAAGATCATATCCCAGGTCCTCGCCGTTGATATAAAGGTTGCCGCCTCCGTTCAGGAAATTCTGGAGGTTAGTCTGATCGCCGGATGTCGGCTCGCCCACGTTCTCCACCCAGATAACTGTCTGGTATAGCATCATGTCAGAACTCGGCGTGCCCGTATCATATGCCTCCCCTATGTTGTCCAGGGCAGCGGTATATTGGGAGATATCTCCGCTATTGGCCACCACAAGGATGGAGGGCATGACCGTGGTCACGGTCTCCACGCTATCGCTCTTGGCCCCATCGTTCGTGGAGGTGCCGATGACATCGATGAACGCCTGGTCGTTAGGTAACGCGGTCGCGGGGGCGACGACGGTCAGGTTCACGGTCTTGGTCTGCAAGGAGTCGAGGTTAACATCGTATTCCACGACATCCAGTCCGATGTAGAAATCGTGGTAGTTGGCAGGCGCCATCGCCGGCTCTGTGGTAACGTTGCCGTTCCCATCTGTGGCCTCGATGTAATAGTGCATTCTGGTGCCGTCAGCCACGGGCCCAGGTATGTTGCCGGACCATGTGTTGCCAACGGGGCCCGTCATGGCCACGGGGCCAGTCCATCCGCTCCCGCTGTCCCAATAGAGGTCCACAAAGGCTCCTACAGGCTCGCCGGGGAAGTTGATGTCTGCGGTCATGGTCCATGGGCCAGTGGTGTCCGTGGTGTCCGGGTGTGGCGTATGGGTTATTACGGGAGCGCTGCGGTATGGGTTCTTTGCCACATATGAGGCATGGATGTTAACTGGCAGGTTCTCGGCGCATAAGCCCTCTATCTCAGTTGCTGGAGGGTGAAAAGATGAGTCCCCCACCTCTATGGTATGTGCAGAAACCAGCCTGCCCAAGGTGTACCAGCTGTAACCGTATATCCAGTCATCGGAATCTCCTGTGGTCGGATAACATTCCGCGCTCTGCATCGGTGTATAACCGTTCAATGCCGCAAACTCCGTTGCCGTCTGTTCCATGGCCACATCATGGGGTGCTTGGACCATGGTATCGTATCCCCATGGCCAGTATATTTCGCCATAATCGCTGGTCGAGCTATATGTATGGTATGATATGGTGAGATTGAATTCGTGGGCCAGGATGAAGTCGCGCATAGCCTGGGTCTCCGGTTCGGAGAAGGCGTTCGGTCCACAATATAGATCATCGCTCGTCGTGTGGCTGGCTCCCACACCTCCCCACTCGCCGTTCGCATCACCGTTCTGCGAGCCGTTCCAGTTCCTGTTGAGGTCCACCCCATATGTCGTGTCGCCATTATCCCTGCGGTTCTTCCTCCACATGTTGTCGACGGTCATGGCATGTTCCACACCATCCGGGTTCACACAGGGAGAGATGAATATCTCACGGTTGTCCACGAGCCACGTGGCCTCCGGGTCGATGCCGTAGTTCTCCAGCAGCCAGAAGGCGTAGTAGAGGGCGACCTCCTCAGAGGGCCACTCCCTGGCGTGTATGCCGCCGTTGATGAATATCTCTGGCTCGTTCTCATTGGTTCCCACGTTATCGCTGATCTTCACTGCTGTAATGTTCCTTCCCTCGTGAGAGTCGCCGTAGTCTATGAACTGACAGATGGACGGATAGTCAATGGCCATCTGGGTCAAGTTCTCCTCTATCTCGGTGACGTTGTGGTAGTCGGAGAAGTCCGCCTTCACGCCCGCTCTCCCCTGCTCTTCGACCTCTTTCTTCATCGGGCTTGCGGGGTTGTCATTGAAATGTGCTCTCCAGTCGGCTGGTATGCCGGAAAGGGTGAGATGCACCGTGTCGCTCAGGGTCCCAAGGTTGGTGACATCGATCTCGTACACATGGGAAGCGCCTGCCTGGACGGTGCTGGTGTTGATCGAACACTCGATGCCAACGGCATATCCATCTACGGTGTACATCTCAGAGTGCGCATTGTTGGCATCAGTGAACTCAACCACGGTGTTATTGGGGTCTGCTACCGCATATACCGTGCGGAATCCCGCCAGGCCAGTCGTGTCCCAGTTAAGGTTCGCGCTTCCGCTTACTCCAGAGGGCAGATCAGACGGGACAGTAGCTGTCTTGCCGATGAGATGTGCGGGGTCTATCTGGTCATAGTAGAACCCGAGCTCAACGTTGAAGGCCGTGTCCAAAGTGCCATTGTTCCTGACCATTGCCGCGAGGTTGACCAACGTTCCTTCTGGTTGAGGGGAGCCGGGCACGCAGGTTATGATCTCAGGGAATATAACCAGATCGGGCAGGT
>DAOVJP010000390.1 GCA_030673205.1 Thermoplasmata archaeon | reverse complement strand
TGGGGTTTACACGCTCGGTGGAGCAGAGACCCTTGGGGCGGAGGGCGGAAACCTAGCCCTAATGGACAGGAACTACACCATAACCTTTGGCGAGGTGGAGGTGGACTACTCCACAACCATAGGATATCCTGATCGCGGCCTGAACATAACGGCCATGGACTCCGTGACCCTGGAGATCTATGGCTATGCCGAGGTCGGGGAGAGCTATGGGGTCAACTCCAGCGTGTACATAACATTGAGCGCCAATTTCGATCAATTGAAGGACCTGAACAACATCGTGGTTGTGTTGACGGATAACGCCAGCGATAATGGCCAGGATGCCTTCATAGATTTCATAGAGGTTGAATTTGATTATGATGATCTGGAGGAGACCTCGGTGACCATGTGGCTTCTGGCTGATGGAGGGGATCAAGACCCCGCGCTGGTGGCTGACTGGGATGACGGCCTTGGTCTCACGGTAGGAAAGAGTGATCAGTTCGAATACACCATAGAGAACCATTACGTCCCCCTGACGAACATATCCTGGGGCAGCCAGGGGCTGTTTCCAGACCCGACAGGCTCGTATTCTCTGGCCCGATGTAGGAATGTCTCCTATTCAGACACCTGGACCTTGGACCTGGTCGCAGGGGGTCAGACCTTCGGCTCTGCAAATCCGAACATACTGACGATGCCCCTGCCGACATGGGGCGATCCGACGGCATCTGGCGGGGGAACGCTGGTCAAGCTCAATGAGATAAACCCCTCCAATGCTACAAAGGACTGGATAGAACTATATTGCAACGAGGACGCGCCGATCACTGGGGTGAATATGGCGAACTGGAAGATCGTAAGCGACTCCACGGACTATGATCTCACCGTAGGATCGACCATTGGCCAGGATGATTTCTACATCATCGATCCCGTAGCCTTCAGCATCGACGACGTGGATAACGTATACCTCTTCGACGATACCGGTAGGTTGGTGGACCAAGCGGGATGGTACGACACCGCCCCCGCCTCCGGCTATTCCGTATTGCGATATGACGACGGTGCAGGGGGAAACACGGCCTATGACAACGTCACAGCTCTGGAGCAGCGTTGGCTCATAGGCTACCCGGGCACTACTCAGAGCGACCATAACTGGCTCATAACCGCCACAGACCTGGCCATCGGCCATGAGGCCATAGACCAGAGCGGAGAATGGGATGAGATATATCGGATAACGGAGGACCTGTCCACAAGCCATGATTATTATCTGACATTTGTGGAAGAGGATGGCTGGGTTCCGCCAAGCGTACGCGTATACCGACCCGATGGCACACAGGAGCCAGCTCTGGTGGACATGGAGAGTTCTTTCATGTTCCGCCCCACGGTATCAGGAAGATACTATTTCCGTGTAAGCCAGGACCTCTTCGAGAGTTTCGATTACTCGTTCTATGTCAACAATGATACGACACTCACAAACTACTGGGATCTGCCCGGCAACGCCACCCACAGATGGGCGGACAGCGCCCTTGATCGGACCTATCTCGGAGACTTTGAATATGAATGGCAAAACCTGAGCAGGGTATACACGGCTTTTCTGGAGCCAGGAGTTACATACAGCATAGACGATCACACCGAACCTGGGTTCAGCCCATTGGTCATCGGTTACAGCGCAACAGACCTCTGGACAAACGGATACACTTTCACGGAGCAATTCGCTCAGAGGGTGAACGATGGGGGGTACAACGATGCTCCCATAGAGTACACTCCCAAGGATTATGAACAACTGATAATTGTGGTCACATCATCAGCTGGTGCCGGAGCGTTCAATGTTTCCATAACTCCGCTGCCGTTATCTGGATTCGCATATGCGAATGTTATAATGAC
>DAOVJP010000365.1 GCA_030673205.1 Thermoplasmata archaeon | reverse complement strand
CCCTCCAAAACGTCACCTTTTCCGGAAAGGCGACATTTTTAGAAGGGCATATATATACTTAACGTCACAAAATAGGGAATTATGTGACATTGAACGAAAAAGGAGGTGTTTGCAGGATGATGTGATGAAGAAAAAGCCTGTTCTTTAACGAAAACACAAAATCGACCCAAAAGTAGGGGGGGCAAGGTGTCATTTCGCCCTTTCGTGCGATCTTCACTTTTTCCGGCCTCTTGAACGCCTCTGTCCTCCCGCTTCCCCGGCACCCCGTCATCAAGGCGTGCTAAACATTATCTATCGCGGTGAACAATAATGGGGAGGGGGGTGCAGTGCCATAGCATGGCACGATATTGTTCAATAATGCATAAGGGGCGAAAAGAAATGAGAATAACGGAACAATCAATAATCTTATCTCATAAGCTGAGACAGCAAACTCCCGCACATATGTTGTCTCGCCATAATCGATATCAATAAAGCATATAACTTAACTGTGGCGATAAATAAACCAAAATCAAATATCGCCCTTTGTCTTGCGCAAGTTCTCTAGATCCGGGGAATATATCTCAAGGCGTCCTTGCCCCTCTGATCTCAAAAGCCCCTTCTTGACCAGGCCAAAAAGATGGTTCTGCGCCATCTTCTCCGTTATCTTGAACCCGTGGGCCACCTCCTGTGCCGTGGCGCTTTCCACCTCAAACAGGTATGTCATCGCCCTCTTCTGTATCTCCTTGAGCTTGTTCGTGGCAAATGCCGTGTCCAGATACATAAAATCGAGAACGTCCCTCTCCTCTCTCTTCCTGGAGAACAGCCCCTGTCTGAAATCCTTGTACGATACATTGTTCACAAGGTCCAGGGTGAACATGAAACGCTTCTCCTGGGTGTATGCGCATACAACCACCTCGAAGGGAACGAGACCCATGCTTCGCACCTTCTCCCACCATACGTGGGGAGGAAGCAGTCCTGGGGGTTTAGCAGGTGGCACGTCATCCGGGCGTTCGGTGACAGCATGGATATTCTCGGGGATGAACCATTTGGTAGTGTATACTCTCAGCATAGCCCGTTCCATGAACGGGTCGCCAAGGGGATCCCATCCGACTCCGGATGCCGTCCTCCTCCGGGGGAAGTGCAGTATCCCTCCCCTCCCTAACTTGTCCACTTTTAGCCGCCTTGTAGGGGTATCATATTCCCATATGGGTTTCATGGACATGCCGGTGAAGTTCGCCCCCATCTCCTCTATGGTCTCCACATTTGCCAGGGCCTCCAAAAGATTGGGGGTTTGATGTTTATTCACAACGAACTCAATACGTGCCAGGGTCTGAAGTTTCACTCCTTTTCTCTTGGTGAACTCCTGGCGGAGCTGCTTTCGAGCGTAATCGTCCACATCCTCCTGCGGCGCAAAAGCCAAGAGCTTCTCGCAGGCCTCCCATGCAATATCCACGTCCTCGGTCATCTTTGCCCCTCGGCGGGGGAGTCATGTACGCTCTGAGGTATAAATGTAACGGGAGGTGATGACGGACGAGATGATGGACATTTTATCCTCATCGCCCTTATCGCGTTTACAGCGGGCAGGAGCTGGTCGAAGTGAAAAAGGCGCAAGGATGTGTCTTAGGGACGTGGTCGTTGCGGGTGCAGGATGGGCTGTTGGCCGGTGATCTACGACCAACACCGAACACCCTGCTGGCTAGCACCCCTCTGGACACGAATTCTCCATTATCCGCAACAAGGCTTGCATATTGGGGTGTCGCTAATATGCAGGTACTTAACCCTTTCCTTTTTGTTTTTTTCTGGTGTGGGAGTCATGTGCCAGCGTGTTATGGTTTTTGGTAACAATGTTTATCAATTCCATGTATTGTAGAGGTGTGAGGTTGTTTGATATGGCCGACATAGAATTGGATAAGGAGATATTGTATAAAGCGGTAAAAGATGGAGTAAGGGAAGCTCTTGCAAATGATGTATGCCAGCAACAGTTAGAGCAAGGCTATGCTTGGATGTATGAGGCAGTAAAAGAGGGCACACGTCTTGCTATGCGAGATGGAGAGTAATCATGGCGATAGGAATT
>DAOVJP010000158.1 GCA_030673205.1 Thermoplasmata archaeon | reverse complement strand
CCGAAGAGAAGGATGAATGCAGGAGGGAATATCTCTATGTCCTTGGTCAGATACCCGTACACCACCACTGCAGAACCGAAGAATATCGTGAACATGAACGCATTCCTTGTTGCCCTGCCGATGTTCATCTCTATTCTCTCATCGCTCATATTGTATATCGAAAAGTATGGGATGAAACCGAGAAAACCGAGAAAGCCTGGTTTCCATTCGACAAGATACAGCAAGCTCAGCACAGACAGGAAACCCAGATACCAGAAACTGCTTTTCATTTCATATCACCTCTTGCTGCAAGAATAACGTATGATACCACAAAGGTGAACCCCGATACTAGGACCACAACTGTCGTGACCCCTCCGCCTTCAAGTTCATGGTCAAAGGCTATCTCGAAGAACATGGGGCCAAGAAATGAGCCCCAGAGCGCCGCAATGAATCCGTAGTACCCGGCCTTGTAATTCACCAGTTTTGTTCGTTCATCCTCTGCAGGTAGTCCTTTCTTCACACATTTTATTTTGTCCCACAGTACGAAGAGCACGAATGCAACCAATATCAGGACTATCACTACCGACAAAAGTCCATCTTGACCAATATTTCCTACACTCAGTAGGTATAGGGACAATGTTCCCAACACCACAGCCGCGACTATGATCCCTACGATCATTCCTGGTTTGTCTTTCAATTATTCCACCCCTGGGTGTTAGTTATTCTTAACTTTAGATTAGATATCTCCAACATTATGTTAGATATAGTTAACATCCTATTTAAGGGTTCCGATTCCAGTGAGACACACACTTTGCTTGAAGCGTTCACGACGCTGGAGAAACCCGTTCCTCCAACACCAGGGGGAGCTTGATGCCCGTGGGAGCAAGCGAATGCTTGCGATCAGGGGGAATTCATTCCTTCGTGGGAGCAAGCGAATGCTTGCGACCTGGAGAAATAAATTCTCCCCGTGCTAACTGTAGACACCAAAGCTTTATGCCCCTGTCCCACCATGACCGCCCCCCGTGGTGTGAATGAAGTATGTCATAGTCACGGGCGGTGTTCTGTCCGGCTTAGGTAAAGGTATAACTGTCTCCTCTATCGGGAGGCTGCTGAAATGCGCAGGTTTTGAAGTGACAGCCATAAAGATAGACCCCTATCTCAACATAGATGCCGGGACCATGAACCCCTACGAGCATGGTGAGGTCTTTGTTCTGGACGACGGGGGGGAGGTGGACCTGGATCTGGGCAACTACGAACGGTTCTTGGATATAAGTGTCGGGCGGGACAATAACATAACCACCGGGAAGGTGTACAAGTCCGTCATAGACAAGGAGAGGAGGGGAAAATATCTTGGGAAGACCGTCCAGATCATCCCTCACATCACCAATGAGATAAAGAATAGGATAATGGATGTGGCAGAGCGCTCGGGAACGGATATCTGCCTCGTCGAACTGGGGGGGACGGTGGGGGACATAGAATCCATGCCTTTTCTGGAGGCGGTCCGTCAGCTATCCAGGGAGGTGGGGGGTAGGCAGAACTGCATCTTTGTCCACACGACCCTGGTGCCTGTGATGAGCGTTGTCGGAGAGCAGAAGACGAAGCCGACCCAGCACTCCGTGAAGGTCCTAAGGGAGATAGGCATACTGCCCGACATAATCGTGGGAAGGAGCAGGAAGCCGTTGGAATACAATATCAAGAAAAAGATCGCATTGTTCTGCGATGTGCCCCTGGAGGCGGTGATATCCGCCCCGGATGCAAAGAGCATATACCAGGTGCCGCTGCTCTTCCACGACCAGGGGCTGACCGAGTATCTGTTGCGCCGCATGGGGGAGGAGGACAGGGAGGTGGATCTGACCGAATGGAAGGAACTAGTGAGCTCCCTACTCCATCCCGAGGCGGCTGTCAACATAGGAATCGTTGGCAAATACACGTTCCTGGCAGATGCGTATATGAGCCACAGCGAGGCACTCGCCCATGCTGGGGCCAAGACCGGGGCCAAGATCAAGATCCGATGGTTGGAGGCGGAGGACCTGGAGAAAGGAAAGGCCAGCCTGGACGACCTGGACGGCATACTCGTTCCGGGGGGATTCGGTATTCGGGGGATAGAGGGGAAGATAATGGCCTCCAAACATGCCAGGGAGAACAAGATACCTTATCTGGGGATCTGCCTTGGCTTCCAGACCGCCACCATGGATATTGCCAGGAATGTGATGAAACTCAAGGATGCCCATAGTGCAGAGTTCGAAGAGGAAGGAATAGAGACGAAGAACCCTGTTATATGCCTGCTGCCAGAGCAGAAGAAGATCAAGAGCAAAGGGGCCACCATGCGCTTGGGCCTCTGTGAGGTCAACATAAGGTCGGGGACGAAAGCGCACAAGATATACGGGAAAGAGAAGATAGAAGAGCGGCACCGGCACAGATACGAGGTGAACCCCGACTACATAGACCGATTCGAGAAAGCAGGATGGGTGTTCTCAGGCAGGGACAACGATACCATAAGGATAGAGATAGGAGAGCTAAAAGGGCACCCGTTCTTCATGGCCCCCCAGTTCCATCCGGAGTTCAAGAGCAGCCCCACGCGTCCAGCGCCTTTATACCTGGCCTTTGTTGAAGCCGCGAAGAAGAGAGCAAAAAAGACCAATAGAGGGGAGAAAAGATAGGCCGAGAGAAAGAGGGGTCAATATAGGAAAAGAATTATATATAGAATGGGGGTAATCGGCAATCCCATGAGAACGAGTGTGGTAGTGATAACGCGCAATACAGAGATGTATATGGCTGACCTGCTCGACAGCCTCACCCATCAGTCCCTCCGTCCATTGGAGGTCATTGTCGCAGATTGTAACAGCACGGACCGAACGAAGGCAATTACTAAGAGATACGCCAAGAAGTATGATTATATCCACTACTACAACATGCCAGGAACGCGAGGCGTGAGCAGGAACGCTGGCGCAAAGATGGCCAAAGGAGATATTATCGCATTCGTGGACGCCGATGCCATCGCGAACGCATTGTGGATAGAGAATATGGAGAAGAGCTTCGACAAAGGATCGATGGTGGTTGCTGGACGAGAGGTGCGGTTGGGATACGAGGGATGGGGCAAATTGAAGCGGGTCGGTATCATTCACAAAGGCCAGGACATAAGCTATCCCAGCGTGAACCTGGCCTACGATCACGATCTCTTCAACAAGATAGGTGGCTTTGATCCATGGTTCAAGGAGGCGGAGGAACTCGACCTCAACTATCGGGCCGTGGAGGCCGGAGCCAAGATAACGTACAACCCCAAGGCCATCATCTATCACAGGGTAAGGGAGAGCATCAAAGGATTCTTCAAACAAGCCTTCTGGTACGGGTTCGGACGTAAGGAGCTCACGCTGAGACACGGGAGCCTATGGGGCGAGTATAACATCGTTGAGATGGTCCGAATAGGGAAAGAAGAATCACTATGGAAGATATTCAGGCTCGTGGTGGCCACATTCGGATACCTGACCTGCAGATTCTCCAAATCCAATTTGGAGTTGAAGCGCAAATGGCGCGAGTCGGAGCTTAGCTCCAGGTGAACAAAGTACGCATACGAACAGTAGGCAACCAAAGAAAAACAAACATAGCCAGCAAACAGACAGGCATAAGCACACATATGATAGATATAGGTGATGATAAGATGAAGGCGCTTGTGACCGGAGGAGCAGGTTTCATAGGAAGCCACCTAGTGGACAGACTCCTATCTATGGGGTATGAGGTGAAGGTCGTGGACAGACTGTCCAGGGGAGATAGGAACATCAGGGAGCATGTCGAGGCAGGGAGAATAGAACTGCATGTTCTAGACCTTAAGGAGTTCGAGGACATCAAACCATTGTTCCAGGGAATAGATGTGGTCTTCCACTTCGCCGCTAATGCGGATGTCCGCGGGGGGTTGGAGGATACACGCAGGGATCTGGAAGAGAACACCCTGGTAACATGGAACGTGTTGGAAAGCATGCGCCTGGCCGGTGTAAAGGAGATAGTGTTCGCATCCAGCGCGGCTGCATACGGCGATGCGCGGATCATCCCCACACCAGAAGATTATTTCCCGATCCAGACCTCCTTCTACGGAGCATCCAAACTGGCAGGGGAGGGGCTCATCCAGGCCTTCTGTGAGGGATTTGACATGCGCTCGTGGATGTATCGTTTCGTGTCCGTGGTGGGTGAGAGATATCCACATGGAGCCACTTATGACTTCGTTCAAAAGCTCAAAAAAGACCCCACGCGCATGGAGATATTGGGGGATGGGACCCAACGCAAATCCTTCCTGTACATCCAGGATTGCATAGACAGCATCATGCACGGCTATACCCATGGGAAAGAGAGAGTGAACATCTTCAACATAGGCCTAGCGGAGTACACCACCGTCACCAACCTGGCCAACACCATTGTGGATGCCATGGGCCTTTCCGATGTGAGCTATGAATATACCGGGGGGGAGAAGGGGTGGATAGGGGATGCTCCAATGGTCTTCTTGTCCATAGATAAGATAAAGGGGCTGGGATG
>DAOVJP010000302.1 GCA_030673205.1 Thermoplasmata archaeon | reverse complement strand
GACCTCATCCTTACCAAGGACGCGCTCTACCAGCTGAGCCACGGCGGCATGAGGAAACCCTAAGGGTTTCCGAACGGGGGGAGCGCCAGAGGCGTTCCCTCTAGTGACGAACGAGCTTGCGAGTGAGGAGCGCCGACGTGGCGAGGCTTGCTCCCGCAAGAAACCCAGCGGGTTTCTGAGGGCGTAGCGGAACACGTGTGTTCCGCGAGGAGCCACGGCGGCGTTTTGTGCGCAAACATTCGTTTGCTTGCACGAGGAAATGCTATGCATTTCGGAGCACGGGGAACACTGGTGTTCCCTTGTGCGGCGGAACGCTGCGCGTTATTGATGCGAATAGAAGCGAATTGTGCCTGTTTGCGAGTGAGGAGCGCCGATGTGAAGTCTATTGCAAGCACTCCCGCATAGCTTGGCCTGCAGTATATCTGCTCCATTTTAAACTTTATCCCCTGCATCCCGTCCGTACATAGTGTGCAACCCATGCACAATGTGCCCGCCCACGCAGAGAGAGCACATACATAGTGTGCAAACCGGAGCAGAGCATAAACGCATAAATATGGGGAGGGGGGTTCTTTCCCCATGGAAAAGGAACACGGAGAAGGAGACGAAGGGCTCTCGGGGGTGGACCACGGAAGCGACAATGGAGCCCGCTTCCACGGCTACCACGACCTGATGAGATTCCGTGTACGGGATATACTCCTGGTGGCCAGCCTATACGATGCGTTCATCTTGGAAGAGGATGGCCGTCTGTCCGAACAGCTCTATGGCGAGTACAAGGACCTCGACCTATCCTCACCTCCCAGGATCACCCGTGTCTCCACGCCGGAGGAGGCCTTTGAAGAGCTGAGGATGAGGAGGTACGACATGGTCGTGACCATGACCAAGCTCGTGGACATGGACCCCTTCAAGTTCGGCAAGACCGTGAAGGAACACCAACATGGCATTCCAGTGATATTGTTGGTCACGGACATATCCGACTTGGGTCGGTTCCACAACCCCGGACACTATGGCAGCGTGGACAAGGTCTTCTTCTGGAGCGGTGATTCGGCCCTCTTATTGGCAATACCGAAATATGTGGAGGACATGGTGAACGTCGGCCCCGATACAGAGGAGGGCATGGTGGGCGTCCTCCTGGTCATAGAGAACTCCGCCCGTTATTATTCCATGTTCCTCTCCCTCATATATTCGGAGATCATGCGGCAGACCCAGTCCCTGGTGTCCGATAGTCTGAACGATCATGAGAAACTCCTGCGTAGACGTGCGAGACCGAAGATAATATTGGCTGAGACGTTTGAAGAGGGACTGGTGAAATACAACCTCTACAAGGAGCATATGCTGGGCGTTATCACGGATGTCACATATCCGAGGGATGGGAAGGATGATGAGGAGGCAGGGTTCCGTTTCATAGAGGCCGTGGACACGGACATACCGATCCTATTGCAGTCGTCCCATGCGGAACATGGGGACAGGGCGGCGAAGATGAACGTGCCATTTCTGGACAAGAGGTCCGATACGCTCCTGCAAGGCATCCGGGATTTTTTCAATGAGAACCTGGGTTTCGGCGATTTCGTTTTCAGGATGCCCGATGGGGGGGAGGCTGGTAGGGCCTCCAACATGGCCGAGTTCATAGAACTGGCCCGTAAGGTCCCCGTAGAGTCTCTAAGATTGCATGCGGAGGCTAACAGCTTCTCCAACTGGCTTATGGCGAGGGGGGAGTTCTCCCTGGCCGCGAAGCTCAGGCCAAGAAAGTTATCGGATTTCAAGGATGAAGAGGGTATGAGAGAGGATCTGCTGAATGCGGTTACCGAGTCCAGAAGGGAGAAGCAGCGGGGTATCATAACGGATTTTTCCCAGCAGCAGTTCGAGTTCGAAGAGACATTCACGGTGTTCGGCGGCGGCTCGTTGGGAGGGAAGGGCAGGGGACTAGCCTTTCTAAATACTCTGCTGCGGCAGGGGAATATGAGGAACGGCCTACACAAATGCCGGATACGAGTGCCTGACACACTCGTCTTGGGTGCGGATGAGTATGACAGATTCATCGAGGAGAACGGGCTCAGGGATATAGCAAAGGATGAGCCTTCGGACAAAGAGATATCTAGATGTTTCTCGGAAGGAGAGTTGTCCTCGGACCTCAAGAGCGCGTTGAAGAACTACATCCAACATGTGAGGGTTCCTGTTGCAGTCCGCTCCTCCAGCCTATTGGAGGACTCGCAGAACCAGCCCTTTGCAGGCGTATACTCTACGTATCTGCTCCCGAACAACCATGGGAGGGATGGGGTGAGGCTGGAACAATTGTCCCAGGCCATAAAGCTCGTCTATGCCTCGGTCTTCTACAAGGAGGCTAGAGCATACATCCGATCGACCGTGCATAAGGCGGAGGAGGAGAAGATGGCTGTTGTCATCCAGAAGATCGCAGGCAACAACTTCGGCCAACGTTTCTATCCCGTGTTCTCCGGTGTTGCCCAATCCTACAACTTCTATCCCGTTCCTCCGTTGACCAGGGAGGAGGGCACCGCAACCGTGGCCCTCGGTCTGGGGAAGATCGTTGTGGAAGGAGGCAAGGCATTG
>DAOVJP010000327.1 GCA_030673205.1 Thermoplasmata archaeon | reverse complement strand
TTGCCATCGTGCTCTGGGCTTTCTACGTCTTCTGGTACAAGAAGAGGGGCGAGAACAACAAGCTCAGGATGCCCAGAATGCCCGGGAAGGTTGCACATAGCACATCCAGGAACACCCTGTGGCAGGAACTCGGGAGAAGGCTGCGAAAATAGATATGGACCAGCCACCAAGTGTTCGTATCGCGGGCCTCATGAGCACTCTATTTCCTGTATGTGTTGGGGAAGAACAATATTATGGCCGAGAATATCTCCAGCCTGCCAGCCCACATGCAGAGCGAGAGGTATATCTTCCCAGTGGCCGGTATCGGTGCGAATATTTGGCTTGGCCCTAAAGTCCCTGCGCCCGTGCCTATGCCTGGCCCCACGCCCCCCATGGTGGTAGCAACGGCCGAGAAGGCCACCGAGATATCGTCTATGTAGAACGACATTATCAACGAAGAGATGAAGAACAGACCCAGGTATGCGAAGAAGAACACGCCCACCTTCTTGACCACTTCTTCAGATACCACAGAGCCCCCCATGCGGATAGGTATGATCGCCCTGGGATGCAGCACCTTCTGTATCTCCCGTCTGGCGACCTTTGCCAATATGAGTATTCGACTTATCTTTATGGCCCCGGCGGTGGAGCCCACGCATCCCCCCATGATCATCATCATGACCAGTGCCAGTTGGGCGGATTGCGGCCATAAGCCGAAATCACTGTTCGCATAGCCAGTGGTCGAGTGGATGGACACAGTATTGAACGCCCCATACCTGAACGCATCGTCAAAACCCCATCCCCCCGGTTTCGTGTAGTTTATGAGATATGTATTGCTCCCCGGATCATATGTGCGAATGGGAATATCGTTCGCATCAAGTTCTGCCAGGCCATGGCCTGCCAGGGTGAAACTTATGATCAAAGTGAAAAAGAGGAGGCTAAAGAAGAAGAGACGAAGCTCCGGATCCTTCAGTATGGCGTTGACCTTCCCTCCCATGACCTTGTAGTGCAGAACGAAGCTGATGCTCCCCAGTATCATGAACACTATGATTATGGACTCGATGGCGATATAATGGAAAGCGACGTTCGCAGCTTCTAATGATACTAGGATGCCGTCCTTCATCACATAGAGATTCTCATTCGCGAATTGGTAGTAGGTAATGCTCTGGGCATGTGTGCCGAATCCCCCTGTGGCCAGGGTGGTGAAGGAGTGGTTGACAGCATCATAGGGGCTCATCCCCGCACCCCACAACAGGATTGCTTCCACCGCCGTGAATAAGAGATATATCCTGAGGAGGACGCTGGCTGTCTGTTGTATCTTGGGCTTTATCCGGGTGACCGTTTCTCCGGGCGCCTCCGCCTTGAACAACTGGACGGTGCCGCCGAGGAGCTTGCTTATTATGACCACACTGAAAACGATTATTCCCATCCCACCGACCCATTGGGTGAGGCTCCTCCACAGGAATATGCTGTGGGCATTGGGCCAGTTCATGTAATCTATGAACGGAGTTCCATCTGCCAGATAGTATTGTATCGAGCTTGGGTCCACTATGTTAGAAGGGGGAAGGCCTATGACCGTGGCTCCGCAGGTGGCGAAACCGCTCATACTCTCGAAAAAGGCGTCGGCGGGATTGGTGAGGATGCCGCTGAAGAGATATGGCAGTGAGCCCAAGAGGGCCATCAGCAGCCAGGATAGGGCAACGGCCACTACGGCCTCCCTCTCCCGCACGCTCTCTATCTCATCCCGTCCGAGGAAGAAGAGCACCGACCCCACGATGAGGGTGATGAAGAAGGGTACTATGAATGTTATATAGAGGTCTGTGAGGCTCTCCCCAGGATACATGGCTCCCACGAAGAATGGGGGGAGAAAGGTGAACATAAAGAGCAACGTTATAGCGCCTATGGTTCCCGAAAGGGCCTTGTATCTCATATGGCAACCTCACATGAAGAGGCTCGGCTTGGTGAAGAGTTTCTCCACCTTCTGGATGGCGTCGCTTCTGCAGAATATGACCAGTTTGTCGCCAAGCATTATCGTGTCCTCACCCTTGGGTATGCGCACCTCTTCCTTGCGCACTATGGCCCCTACACGAACATATTTTGGGAAGCGTATCTTGCTCAATGCCTTGCCCACTATCCTCGCCTCTTTTCCAACTTCCATCTCCACCACGCGGGCCTTTCCCCCGAACAATACGCTCATGGACAATATGTCAGAGGCATAGGTATGCTGTAATATCGTTCCTACTGTGGCCAAACGGGGGCTGATGGCAACGTCTATTCCTATGTGTTCGAACATGGATTTTAGCTCAGGGCGGTTTATGATGGCTACAGCCTTCTTTGCCCCGTATTCTTTTCCCAGG
>DAOVJP010000459.1 GCA_030673205.1 Thermoplasmata archaeon | reverse complement strand
GCGAAGGGGAATATGTTGTATGCTATGACACGGGCTAGGAACAGCTTTCCGTTCAGTTGCTCGAGGCTTGTGTGGTGTGCGAGCTGGCCTATGGGAACGTCCCGCGCTTCCGTCGGTGGGTTCCGGGGATCATGTCTCAGCCTGCACTCCCTGCACCATGTCTCAGGCAGCTCCGGATCATCGTTGTACGCACAGCCCTGGACGCATTGCATCTTCAGCATGAGGTATTTTATGAATTGGGTGGCTCCGCTCACTATGGAGGAGTCAAAGCCCTCCACCAGCACGAGCTTCAGGTCCTGGCGGTTGATGAAGGGCAGGATGAGGTCGTCCTTCACCACGCTGGATTCCGCAATGTCTGCGAACTCGCTCTGTGGGCTCGCGATCTCCGAGCGACTTGCCTCTCCAAGGAAAGTGACCGCCACGTGCATCGCCTCCCGTATGTTGTGGGAATTCACCTGGGTGTGCCCCTCTATAATGGCAAAGGACTTGGCCAGTTCCTTTATATCCGTAACCAACCCCAGCGCCGGTATGTTCTCCTCCAACCTGGAACAGATCGCTATCTCCCTGTCACGGAACAGCATCTTTCTAGCCAGAGGGCGGTTATTTGCGGCAGCCACCAGTTTCTCCTGCCACTGTTTGTGTATCTGGTTCTCGAACTGGGCCGGGTCGGTATCGAACATCTTCTGGTAGAGTATGTTCTTGGTCTTCCCCTCCAGTATGTCCGCCTCCTCCTTGTTCACATGCAGCATGAAGAATGGCTGTAGTGCAGTGGGTATCTCCCTCCTGTCCCCAGCCGCCAACAAGGTGAAGCGGGTGGGATAGACCACCTCGTCCCCGTTGCTGTCAACGATGACATATCCGTATGAGAGAGCCTCTGCCAGTGACTGGGCCACATCATCCTTCACCTTCCCGATATCGGGGATGAAGAGTATCCCCCTGTGCGCCCCCTGGAGAAAGCCTCCTCTCACGAGATAATGGACATATATCTCGCCCCACATGTCCTCCGCTCCTATGTCCTCTGGCAATTTCAATATGGGCAGGCTCTCCTTGGTCACTCGGACCTCTCCCCTCTCGTTCTGCAACTCGCAGAAATAGCAATAGCTATCCGCATCCTCAGGATCACAGTTGAAAGGGCAGCCCTCCACGACATCCATCTCCATGAGCGAGGCCCGCAGCCGTTCCAGCGCATAATCCAAGACCTCCGGAGGGAAGTTCTCCACGAGCACTCCTTTTATCCCGGGGTTGGCTATGGCCAGGGACGTATCGGATATGATGGTGTCAACAT
>DAOVJP010000468.1 GCA_030673205.1 Thermoplasmata archaeon | reverse complement strand
TCCATCATGCCTGGCATGGACACCGCGGCCCCGCTTCGCACCGACACCAGCAATGGCTCCTCCGTCTTTCCGAAGCCCTTTCCAGTTTTCAGTTCCAGACTTCTTATGGACTCTTTCACCTGTTCCATGAGTCCCTCCGGCAGCTGCTTATCCATGTCATAGAACGCTTTGCAGGCCTCGGTGCTGACAACGAATCCTGGAGGTACAGGGAAGCCAGCCTGTGTCATGGCTGACAATCCGGCCCCTTTTCCTCCCAATAACTTTCGCTCCTCAGGATTTGCCTCTTCAAACAAATAGACATATTTATTGGTCATAGTACTCGAAAGGGAGAATGGACCTAATCATATAAAGGATATAGGGGGCAGCAATGGAAAAGATAGTTGCCACGGCACCTAAAGCTCTTCCTCTACGCCCAATTTCTTTATTTGGTCGCGCAGCCACTTACCCTTCTCCTCCCCGGTGAAGATACAGAAGGCATCGAATAGCGCCTTTGAGAGTGCGGGGAGGTCCCCCACCTTCAGCTCTTCGTGGTCCATTCCGAGGTTGGTGCATTGTTTCTTTACGATAAAAGCGCCCATTGGCCCCATCTCCTGGGCCACCAGCATCTGGAGCTTTTTGCTGATCTCCGTGGTCACCCATCTTCCTCCAATGTCCGCATCTTTCCCTCAATAATAGTCTGCAGGGCGGTAGCCTTCATATCTATCGCACATGCCAGAGCCTTGTCCAATATCTCGCTGGCCTTTTCAGGGTCCCCCTTCTCCATAAGCATAGCACCGTGTTCGATCAACAGCAGAGCGAGGTCATACCGTATGCCCAACAGTTCAAGGGTGGCGGCTCCTTCCTCGAACCTAGCCTCTGCTTCCTCCCACTTCTTCTCCTTCGCTGCTATTATCCCCCATATCATCTTTATGCTGGCTACCACATATTCCTCGCCGACCTCGATGAAATACCTCTCGGCCTCGAGTGTCATCTCCTTGGCCTTTTCGACGTTTCCCATCCTAGCGTAGCATTCGGCGGCGTTGCCCAGGGCATATCCGCGGGTACGCCTGTCCTTCCCCCTTTCAGCCATCTCCTTGGACCGGTTGTAGCAATCAACTGCCTTCTCCAGGTCGCCATGGTCCTTGTACACCTCTCCCATGTTGTTGTTCCCTCTAGCCACCTCTCCCCATGCACAGATGGATGATAGGATGTCCACAC
>DAOVJP010000036.1 GCA_030673205.1 Thermoplasmata archaeon | reverse complement strand
CGTCGTATCTGATGGATGCGGCGCATACAAACACGGAGTCTCAAAACACTTCTGGGACAAAATACGCATGGGCAAGACCACCTACATCCGCAAACCAGGACTACGCGCACGATACGGCGGCGACCTAAGTAACAACATGATAGAACGCGTCCACAGCACACTAAAAGAACGCATCAAAACCATGAGAGGCTTCGGAAGCCACACAGGAGCAACCAACATAATGACTGGGTTGATTATTCACTTGAACTTTATCAGACCCCACTCAAGCCTACGCAGACAAACACCAGCACAAGCAACAGGGCTAAAGATACCCACACTAGAACACGGATGGGGCGACCTTATACAATGGGCACACGCCAGCCCTATGGGATAGTCAAGTGCTAGAAACGGGCGTTACAGGGCGTACGACAGGGCCGTAATCTTTAAGTTCTCCGATCCACATCTCTTCTTTGCTGTCTGTGGGGACGCACTTACTGCCTTCACGCTGAAGGCCCTAGCAATAGGGCTTTTCCCAAAAGCAACCCCCGAGGGGGTCGGTTCCCACTGGCCCCCTCAACTATTTTACATGGAGAGAGAAAATATGGCTAAAGGTGAAATAAGTAAAGAAACTCTATATAATCAGGCCAGAGAGGATTTGAGACATGCTGACAAGCGTTTATTTCAAGGATTATCCGCAGGAATGAGTGCAATGGCCATATTTATTACAGCCATACTCATTCTGTTCCAGTACATCGACGATAAGAATTTGTTTTGTCTATTATCTGGTATCTTGGGCTTTCTTGGAGTAGGGACAATTGCGGGAATGATGTCAGCTGTAGAAGATGCTTATAGGATGGAGCTAGGAAGCCTTATAGAAATAAGAAAATATGACCGCACCTGGACCCTTCTTGCTTATGATAATAGTAAAAAAGATAAGAGAAAAGAAATTAGTAAAAAAGGTAAGAGAAGAGGAATATCGCCCCGTGCTTATCCTTTCATCCACCGTGGTATATGGTGCGGCGTTCTTCTTTGGATAAGTATAGTGATTCTCTTGATAACCTACAAGACCTGGTTCTGATGCATCAACGAGTGAATTTCCACAACACTGGCCACGCCCAACGTCAGACCAGTACCAAAATCCAGAGAAAACTTAGCAAGTGGACCAACCTTAAGTTGACAATACCTTGCCTTGTGGGTTTGCGTAACAACAGTTACAGAGATATCCTTTCATCTGTCGCCCATTAATACAGAAAAGCCAAAGCGCCATACTATCCCGGCCATTGTCCAGCACATAATAAGTCTCGCTATGCAACACCCCTTCCCAAGTCGCGACAACGCAACAGAACTTTTTTGGAAAACTCTAAATATCTCCTATCCTTTCTTTCTTGTAGGTGGCTTTTCATGACAAAAGTTGTATTGTTTACGGGGGCGGGTGCAAATCATTCCCTTGGCCTTCCTACTACTACCGCACTATTTGGAAAGATAGAGAATAATGAATGTCAAATCCGCGAAAGGCAATTATTTACCAATCTCTATCAATATCCAGATGTTCAAGATATAGAGCATGTCTGGAGTTATCTAGAAGAACTTGAGAAAATCGGTAAAAATGAGAAACAACATACTTTTCTCTTGAAACAAGCACAATTTTCTTTAACAAACTGGAGAAATACCCTGGATATAGATAAAATTCTCGAACAGATCAAATCTTTGCGCATTGACCTAGAGAACATTCTCTTCGACGAATATGCCTTCTCGGACGACTTAATAGAAGAAGCCCTAACCCTTTATCAGCCAATCCTCAGTTTCATGCAACAGATGAACGACGTGAATGGAGTTAATTTGCTTCCAATATTTACAACAAACTATGACCGAGTTATTGACGAAATCGCGTCATCTTTCGTAGAACGGACTATCGCAGAAAATTCACCATTCAAGTATGTAGATGGATTTCCACATCCTCCTAGTCGAACCACTAAATTACCAATCTGGAACCCAGATTTGTACAACAACATGACTTCTGGGCGCATCATAGCCTCCTACCAATTACATGGCTCTCTCTGTTGGCGCGAGAACTCAAACACGAAGAAAATCGAAAAAAAGCACACTGAGGCCTTAGATCGACCTAGCAGACGACACAGCAACTCATTCATATTATACCCTGGGACTCTAAAAGATGGCATCTCAGCAGAACCATACAAAACTCTGCATGACCACTTACGTAACGCTCTGTTGAACGCAGAAAAGTGTATTGTGGTCGGTTTTTCCTTTAGAGACAAACACATCTTAGACATATTCCAAGAGGGACTTAAGAAAAACAAGAGGCTCAAAATTGTACTAATCACCCCTGAGCCAGATTTGCCACACTCTGCACTCACGGCATCTCTACCAAAGAAACAACGCGATAGGAGAATACTCGCCATACCTAGGGGATTTGAAGATATAAGAGAAGAGATGAAGGCGCTAAAACGCTTCTAATGTCTGACACTGGCCAAATTTCAAAGAATCTTCTCTCAGTGTACCAACCTTAACGCAACAATACCCCTATGGGCGGTATTGTTTGGTTGACGTTGGCGATATTCGATTTGTGTGCTTGGAATAACGAAATAAATGTGGAGTGAAAAGAGAGATATTGTCGGACGAAATGTCCTTTGGGCGGTTCCTTTGATGACCTACTACTCCTCACATCTCTTTCTTTCTAGAAGGAGGAGGGCGGAACTGAACCAAATGCAGGATGTTCCGCCATCTTTTTATGGGGGAGGTTGCATGGTGTCGCGTCCCTGGGCATGATGTGGAGCGTGACTATATGGTAGACCCGAAACAGGTACATGAGATATTGAAAAAACATGTGTTGGCCGACGGATACGACCTCGTATTGGATATGGAAAAGAGCCATGGGATGCACATACATGATTCCAGATACGACAGAACATTCCTGGATTTCTTCAGCTTCTTCGCCTCTTCGCCCCTCGGGATGAACCACCCCCGGATGAGCGATCCTGAATTCTCCCGGAACATAGGACGGATAGCGAGGAGCAAGCCCACTAACGGAGACATATACACGCCGGAGTATGCGGAATTCGTGGAGACCTTCGCTTCCATCGCTCCCCCCGACCTTCCCCACCACTTCTATGTGAGCGGGGGCGCATTGGGCGTTGAGAACGCATTGAAGGCCGCATTCGACTGGAAATGGAGGAAGAACGTGGCCGAAGGAATGGAGGGCTGCGAAGGCGGGGTCATCCACCTGGAGGAGGCGTTTCACGGGAGGACCGGGTACACACTCAGCCTCACCAACACCTTCCAGAAGGAGAAGATAATGTACTTCCCCAAATTCGACTGGCCCAGGGTATCGAACCCCAAGATCACCTTCCCATTGGAAGGGGAGAACTTGGAAAACGCCATAGAGGCGGAGGAGAAGAGCCTCAGCCAGATAAGGGAGGCAATAGACAAGCACGGAAAACAGTTGTCGGCCTTCATAATGGAGCCTATACAGGCAGAGGGAGGAGATAACCACTTCCGCCCGGAATATTTCCAGGCCGTCCGCAAGCTATGCGACGAGCATGACCTGTTCTTCATTCTTGATGAGGTACAGAGCGGGATGGGGATCACGGGCAAGTGGTGGGCATACCAGCACTACGGATTCAAACCGGACGCCATAGCCTTTGGTAAGAAGAGCCAGACCTGTGGGTGCTGTGTATCCAAGAGGGTGGAGGATGTAGAGGACAACGTGTTCAAGATCTCCAGCAGGATAAACAGCACATGGGGCGGGAACCTGGTGGACATGGTCCGTGCCACCCAGTATATCAAGATAATGAAAGAGGAACGTCTGTTGGAGAACGCCGCCAAGGAAGGAAAGCGCCTCCTCGAACGCCTGCATGAGATGGCCACCACCCACCCCATGATGTCCAACCCCCGCGGGAAGGGACTCATGTGTGCCTTCGATCTCCCGACCACGGAGGATAGGAACCGCTTCAACAAGGAGGCCTACAAGCAAGGTCTTCTCATACTCGGATGCGGTGCCAAGACCATACGATTCCGCCCTCCCATGGATGTTACCCGAGAGGGATTGGATGAAGGATTGGACATAGTGGAAGGCGTGATACGAGGTATGAAGAGCTGAAGTGACAGTCCCTGATGCGCTGGGTTCGGCAATGATAACATCCCTTAATGCCGCACACCCCCACAACCCTTTTCTATCCTCCCCTCCTACCCTCCCTTATGCAGCCCGTTGTGGTTTCCATCGGCGGCTCCATATTGGTGCCGAAGGCCAGCGATGTGGATAGTGTCATAGACATTGCCGCGCTCCTTGATGATATGTCGGAGAAGCGCAAGCTCTATGTGGTGGTTGGTGGAGGGCGGTATGCCAGAACGTATATCGGCTTTGGTCGAAATCTGGGGGCGGAGGAGCGTCATCTGGACAGAGTAGGCATAGAATTCACCAGGCTCAATGCCGACCTCTTGCGATTGGCGTTGGCGGACAGAAATCTGCCTGAAAGGATACCGAAGACGGTGAAGGGGGCTCACGCGTTGGGGAAGAACCATGATCTGGTGGTCATGGGCGGCACGGTTCCGGGACATACCACGGACCACGTATCCGCCTTGTTGGCCCGGGAGGTTGGGGCCGAACTGCTGGTCAACGCCACCAGCGTGGATGGAGTGTACACCGCCGACCCCTATAAGGATCCAAAGGCCCGGAGGATGGAGCACATCTCCTATGCAAAGCTCTTGAAACTGGTCAAAGATGCAGAGGGAAAGGCCGGGGCACATGTGCCCTTCGACCCCAAGGGAACCAGGCTGATGGCCGAGCTCAAAATACCTCTGATCATAGTGGATGGCACCGATCTCGATGCGCTCCAGCAGGCTATCGAGGGGGATGCATCCAGTGGAACTTTGGTGAATTAGATGCCCGAGTATGTCATCATTGCGGTGGAGCCCAAGTTCGAGGGGAATATCGGTTCCATCTGCAGGGCGATGAAGAATTTTGGAGTAACGGATCTGAGGCTCGTCAACCCCTGCGAGGTGGGGGTGGAAGCCTGGCGGCTCTCCATGCATGCGGAGGATGTTCTGAATTCCAGAAAGGAATATGCGACATTGAAGGAAGCCATAGAGGATTGTTCCTATGTGGCAGCCACCAGCGGATCGCTGACCACCAAGGAAAAGGCGTTCGTGCGCATACCCGTGATGCCGTGGGAACTATCGGAGAAGATAGGGGGCGGAGAGGGAAGAGTGGCCCTTGTATTCGGCAGGGAGAACTGGGGATTGTACAACGAGGAGCTCAACCTCTGCGATGTGCTCGTCAATATCCCAACGAGTCCCGAATACCCCATCCTGAACCTCTCTCACGCGGTCGCGGTGCTGTTGTATGAACTGAGCCGCGATACAGAAAAGGACACACGCCCGAATATGCGGCTTGCAACCGGCCATGAACGCGAGACCCTATTTCGTTTCTTCGACGAGCTGATGGAGGCCGAGCGATACCCGAAGCACAGGAGGGAGAAGACATCGGTGATGTTCAGACGCATCATCGGGCGGGCGGTGCTCACCAGATGGGAGTTTCACACGTTCAGCGGGGTTTTGAGGACGGCAAAACACAAATTGGAGCTCTTGGGGGGAAAAGACGTGCCCGATATCGACCCCGAGCTAGAGCCTGTCTTTGAGGGCGGCGATGACCAGGGGGAGTAGAACAGTCACATCCCCCTCTACCGTTACGTACTTCGCCTCCTCTTTCACCTTTCCCCATGACACCGCCTCCCTTACCCTGGCTCCTGAGAGAGAGCCGTCGGATTCATCCGCCGTTGTCATGAACACCGCATAATCCAAGCCGTCCCTGAACTGGTTCCACCAGATGGTGTGGTGTTTGCTTATGCCTCCACCGAGCATCAGCGCCCCGGTCTTCTTGGCATCGAACACGATGTCAGAGAGTTCCTGTTCGTCCTTCAAAATGTCTATTCTCAGGTCGCGGTGGGTCTGGTAGAACATCCACAACTGGCAGCCGAATGCTCCATCTGTTATCCCTGGCACATATATGGGAATGCGGTTCTTGTGGGCCCAGTACAATATACTATCCTCCGTGCCCACCCTTTTGCCGAACTCCCATATGATGTCCTTGGTGTTCCATTCCCTGTGCCCTTCGTCCCACAGCTGGTGAAGTATGGGTTGCATCATCTCTTCCAGTACTATTCCATAGCTATCATTCGGCACGAACACGTTCCCCAGACGATTGATACCCTCCCGGTGGAGGGCGGCGTCATCCGCCATGAACGTGCCCTGGTAATAATCTCTGGAGATGCGGGCCAGGTCATGATCCAGTGTGCCGCAGGTGGTAATGATGACATCCACCATCTTCTCTTTGACCATATCACGTATGATGCCTCGGGTGCCGGTGGCGCATATGCAGGCGGGAAAGGAAAAGAAGCGTGTGCACTCCTCCTTGTTCATCCTCTCCAGTATGTCGGCGGCCGTGGCCAGTTTGGAGGCGGTAAAACCACCAGCGTCACCAAAGGCTTCCATGAGCTGCGATACAGTGGTGTTCCCATCCACATGTACGTCCTTAACTGGTAGAAGTTTCCTGGTCATGATCGATTCCCTATCCCAGCTTCTCAAGCTCGGCGTCTATATCTCCTATGAGCAGCGTGGAGGAAAGACCTATGGCTATCTCTCTGGACCCAAGGAGCTTCTCCTTCGCTCTCTCCACTTCTCCCTTCTTTCTCAGCATCCGGGCGTATTCAAAAGTATTTATTGCCAGTTCATAGGGATAGCCCAGATCCTTCAAGAGCGCTATGGCCTTCTCGTAGTTCTCCTCCGCGCTCTCCCATTCTTCTTTGTGTGTGGATATGATCCCGTTGATCAGATATATGCTGCTGATGAGATATTCATCCCCCAGTTCCTCCGCGCTCTTCCTGCCCTTTTCCAGGGTCTCAGTGGCCTCCTCTAAGAAGCCAGAGCGGGCATAACATTCGGCCGAGTTCAATAGTGCAAAGGCTTTGAATACGTCATTCTTCACCTTTTCCGCGGCCTCCAGGCAATTCTGGTAGCTCTCTAGGGCCTTGTTCCTATCATTCGCTTCCTTATACGCCTCTCCCAGGTTGTTGTACGCGCGGGCTAGTTCATCATAGTTCCCCGCTTCCTTTAGTATATCTATTGCCTCTTGGAACTTGGCTATGGCCTCGTTATTCAGTCCCGTGGCCTGGTGGACGAGCCCTATGTCTATGTAGAGTTTGGCAATGAGGTCCTGGTCATCCACAAGCATGGCGACGCTGATCGCCTTGTTGAACCTCTCTATGGCTTCCGGATACTCGCCAGTCCTCCAGCATGAGTGCCCGATACCCTTGTGCGCCAGGGCTTCCATATAGAAGTTGCCATTCTCCTTGGCTATCCTCACAGCCGTCTCGAAATGCTCCCTTGCCTCCTTCTGCTGGTTCGTGCTGTCATGGAGCTCCCCCTCCTTTATCTCCGCCATGGTCGTGGCACCAGGCGCCCTGGTGTCCGGTATCTGACGGTAGTATTCCAGCGCCTTCTCGCTTTCCCCTGCATACGACATGGCGTCCCCCAGATCTGCCAGTTGTGCGGCCTTGAGGGCGGGATCCTCGGTTCCGTCCACGATGCTCTCTATATCCAGGAGTTTGAACAACTCCCAATAGACCATCTTTGCCTTCTCTCTGGTGGAGATGGCTACCACGGCCTCGGAAATAGCCCGGGCCAATGCGGGGAGGTTCTCCACACTGATCTCTATCTCCTCCAATCTCAGGTTCTTCAATTGGCTCTTCACAATGGCCAGGCCCTTAGCTCCCATCTGTTCTTTCATCACTCTGTTTATGAGTTCGATGTACGGCATGGCTCTTCTCCGGGCTCTATAAAGACGCAGGAGGAGAAAAAGTTATTGGCGCCTTTTGCTAGGTGTGTTCATCCCGTATCGCGGCAGCCATCATCGCCGCCCTGTACGATTCGCGGACATCGTGGACACGCAAAATGTCGACGCCCTTTGCCACTGCTATAGAAAGGGCGGCTAACGATCCTTCCGAACGCTCTTCCACCCCGAGATCCAGCACCTCGCCTATGAAGCTCTTCCTGGATGCACCCACCAACACTGGGTAGCCAAGGCTCCTTATGCTGTCCAGGCCACGCAGGAGCGTTAGGTTGTGCTCCATGGTCTTCCCAAAGCCTATGCCCGGATCGAGTATTATCTTCCTAACCCCTGCCTCCTTTGCCCTCTCCACCCGTTCCTGTAGAAACTGGCACACTTCCCTCACCACATCCTCGTACTCTGGGTTCTCCTGCATATCCCTGGGTGTTCCCTTCATGTGCATCAGCACCAGCGCGGCATCCTGCTCTGTCACCGCTTTCAAGAGCACGGGATCGCTTCCGGCGGTAACATTGTTTATCATCACTGCGCCAGCCTCCAATGCCCTTCGGGCCACCTCTCCCTTACAGGTATCCACTGATAGTGGGCATTCGTCAGCGAGCTGAGCTATAACTGGCCCCACCCTCTCCCACTCTTCGCTGGCCGAAACACCCTCTGAGAAGGGGCGGGTGCTTTCCCCTCCTATGTCCACCATGTCCGCCCCTTTCTCCATCATCCTTCGCGCATGCTCCACTGCTCTCTCTCGATCGATATACTGGCCGCCATCGCTGAAGCTGTCCGGTGTGACGTTCAATATGCCCATGATGAGGGGATGGGGAGAAGGGATGGTGAGCGCTCCCGTCTTGAACGGGACAGGCCCGTTCTCTGCGGCCTCCAGCGCCCCTTCTATGCCCTCTGCCAGTTCTTTGAGGCCAAAGGGCTGTTGGCCCAGTTTTCCCACGAGTTGATGGTATTGCTTCAAGGTCGCGTGCATGATAGCATCGCTCTTCTCCACGGAGCAGTTCACAGTGCCCCGGGCTATGGCAGCCTCTCCGCCTATGGCCAGCATCTCTTGTTTGAGTATGTTGGCCGCAGCAACCTGCAGCCCGCTGGCGTGGAGAGTGTACGAGCGGGTCTTCGGTCCCATTATGCATACGCCTTCCGGGTCTGCGCCCAGAATGGAGAGGGAACGAACGGCCGCTTCGGCGTTGTCCAGATGACAGATGTTTTCACGGTTTCTGTTAAGGGAGCAACCCCTCCTAAGGCCGCAAAAAAATAGTGCACGTTATGTACGTGCGCGGTTCATAGACTCAAGACTCATTGAACAAGGAGCAAAGATCATGG
>DAOVJP010000271.1 GCA_030673205.1 Thermoplasmata archaeon | reverse complement strand
GAGAAAGAGAGCCCAGAAAGAAGAGCAAATAGAGATAACATTTAAGAAAGGCGAGCCGTCTCTTCACCCCATGGGCGACCAGAACCGATACACCTACGTTATCCGCACAGGGCCCGGAGGGGATGCTAGGAGCGACCGAGGACCATATTACGACATCCCGCCCTATGCCCCATCGAAGATACGATTCAGCCCCAGGGAGATACGGGACATACTGGTCGCCCTCGTGGTGTTGACGGCGGCCTTCGCAATGATCCTCTTTTCCTCAACAGATTTCTTGGACCAGGCACAGCGGCCGTATATCACGTTGGGCACTGCGGCGGGGGCGGTGGTCTCCGGGTTCTTTCTTCACGAGATGGGGCACAAGTTCACGGCTCAGAGATACGGGTGTTGGGCAGAATTCCGGGCATGGCCCATGGGCCTCCTTTTCGCTCTCCTTACGTCCATGGGAGGGTTTCTTTTCGCGGCCCCGGGGGCGGTGGTCATATCTGGATCTGTAAATGTCGAGAGGAATGGAAAGATAAGTCTAGCCGGCCCATTGGTCAATATGGCAATGGCCGGGATCTTCCTCCCCCTCTCTTACATTATCTCCTCCCCCTCTCTCCATTTTGTGTTCGGCAGCATAGCATTCCTCAACATATTCCTGGGTTTCTTCAACATGCTGCCCATGCATCCATTGGACGGCTCCAAGGTCGTGAAGTGGAACATAGGGATATATGGGGTCGTCATGGCTGCGTTCGTGGCCCTATTCCTCATAACCTGGCGGTTCTAGGTGACACGTGGCTAGAATCCTATGACCCCTCTTTACCCAGATATATGCTCTCTCTGATCACTTCAGATGAGACGGCATTTATGGTCAACGTGCCCCTGCTGCCCTCTATATTCCACATCGGGAGATACAATATTCCCACCAGTTCGGTCTCTATACTCTCTCGTATAGGGGCTGTCCTCTGCTTCTCGAATATGGTGGCGCTCCCCGTGTGCCTGACCTCCTCCGTCTCCCGAGTGTTCAACTCCGCTATACCCTCCAGCGCGAACTCCACGGCATCGGCCAGCTCTATCTCCGGCTCCATCCTGAAATGTGCGGTGTCCAGATCATCCGTTGCCTCGAAGTGTGTGTTCATCTCCCTGCATTCTCCATTAACGGCGTCCACCCACACGAGTCCCTGGACTGGCCGCTCTCCCCCGCTGGTATTGTGCAAGGAGCACCTGTATCTAAAGAGATAGTGTGGTACCAAAAGCAGTTGGAACTCGAAGCCGGCTATCCTGGCTGCCTTGTGCTCTGCCTCGGTTCGAGAGACCTGCGGAAGGATTACCTGCTCCCCTTTCAGATCGAGAGGTGCGAAGAATATCTCAGGCGTCTTTTCAGAGGGAGAGAAGAGAGGCTCCGTGAGCTTCATCCCGGCCTTCACCAGGAGCACATGACGGCCCACAAGGGCCTCGACCATGGATCTATCCCATGTTCGAACATCTTCTCTCTTGAGAGCCGATACCAGGCCCTCTCCGAGGGGATGAAGAAAAGCCACGGCCCTAGATGGGATATCCCTATCCAAAAATGAAAAAAGCTGGTCTTTGTCCTCATCCGATACGAAGACGAAGACGGCCGCATCCTTCCCGTTCCATTTTCCAGCTATGATGGGTGGCTCCACATCTTCAACATCAAACCCATGGCTTCTCAGTGCTTCAGCTATGATATCGATAGGACGGTCCATGCCTGGCAGCCATTACAGGAAGCATATTTAAACCTATCACGGACTATACCACAACGGGTGATATCGCTGGCGACATCAACATTATTCGGAAGGAGATGGCCCCTGATCCTTGGCGTCTTACTACTATTGTCCGGACTGGCCCTTACAGCCTATGCTGTATCTCTCGGACAAGCCTCGTTCCACCTCCTAGTGGTGTTTCCGGTCATAACTTCTAATGGGTTGTGGGGGGCAGCAGGAATGCTATTGATGATCGCAGGCATCTTCCTCTGCTTCTTTGCTCCTGTCCTCGCTCAGAACCGCCGCGCCCAAACTCACTACACCCAGGTTCAACACACTCAGGTCCAGACTCGCCACGCCCATTCTGGAGGTCATGATGGCACTGGAAAGGAAAAGCGGGGCGGTTTCGGGGGGGTGGTGCTCATAGGCCCGATCCCTCTGGTCTTTGGCTCCGACAAGAAGATGGCATTGCTGGCCGCCATCGTGGCCATCCTCGTCATTCTATCTCTCTTGCTCTTCTTTATTCCGATGCTGAGGGCTGCATGAAAGGGGATAGAGGCATGTCTTTCAGGCGCTCTGTTATATCATCTGGCTTCAATATGCCTGCATCCGTTATGAACCCGGTTATGAGCTCAAGAGGAACATACTCGAAATAATAGTTCTCCACACAGACCCCGGCAGGGGCGTCCTGCCATACCTCTACAGGCTCCTGCGGCTCTATGCATACCGAGCCAGCATTGGCAGGGTAGAATTTCTCGGACGTGGTCACCATGTACAGTGGGACATTGAAATATCTGGCCGCAAGTGCAAGAGCCAGAGAGCCTGTCTTGTTCACCGCCCCCTTGGTCGTGATGGCATCCGTTCCCAGCAATACCAGGTCAACTTTCCTGACCGCGGAGATCGAAGCCGCGTCGCATAACAAAGAGACGGGTATCCCCTCTTCCGCCAATTCCTCCACCGTGATCCTGCCTTCGAGTATCGGCCTTCCCTCGGACACCACCACTGAGAATGACCGTCCACTGCCTGCGCCTTTCTTCAACAACTCATTCACGGTGCTACTGTGGCTGTGCAGTAATATTGTCATCCCCTCTTTGTAGAGCGTCATGGAGTGCTTGCCCAACATGTCGATCTCGTTCGCTTCGTGGAAGCGCTCG
>DAOVJP010000364.1 GCA_030673205.1 Thermoplasmata archaeon | reverse complement strand
CGTTTTCTCAGCGTGTCGTATAGTTCGCTTCGCTGCTCCGAGCCTACTTGTTTGATGGCGGTGATGATCCATTCGTTCCCATCATGCGTTTCAGCGGGTCTGCTCTCTACCTCGTCTCTGAGCTTTCCTTTCAGTTCGCCGGAGTATCTTCCCTTCTTCTTCTTCTTCTCGTCCATCTTCTTGATCACCCGGGCGAGTGCCTGAATGTCTTCGTCGACTCGTTTCTTCTCGGTCTCTGTCACATCAAGGAGGGCGTCATACAACTGCAGCCTGCCCTCGTCCACATCAACAAAAACACGTTCCCTCCTCTCCCTCATGTCCGCAAGTTTGCGTTCGATCTTGTTTTTCTCGGACAATATGTTCTGCCTCTCCCCGGTGACCTTCTTCATGTGTTTGTCCAGTTCCCGTTCGGCAAGGTCCATTCCAACCGCCTTTTGGATGGTCTCTATAAACCTTCTTTCCTTCTCAGCCTGGTATTCGTAGACGAATAGCTGGTACGAGTCATTGTCAACTCCCTCCCCGGAGGCCACATACTTTCCCCAGAGGAAGTTCCTTTTCTCCATAGTTTTGAAAGCTGCCACAACTTCCTTCCTGGGTAGTTTCTTTATTCTCGATATCTCTGCGACGGCATATTCTGTTCTTACCAGCTTATCCTCCTCTCGGATGTATGTCATGATGGCATCAGCGGCCTCGGGAGAGGTTCGATAGCCCGGTCTGAACATGTCTACATATTCCCGCTTTAGTCTGGGATCCGAATACACTATCTCTTGTTTGGTGCCGTCTATCAGGATGATCGGGATGTTGTTCATGAACATGTCTGGTATCTTCTTGAGTTCCTGTGAGGAGACCAGGGCCAACAGGAATGTCAGATCCTTTTTCTTCGAACTGGCGTATTGCTCAATGTAGGAATGGATGTGCTCTTTGCTCAGCCCTTCGGCTTGTTTCAGGGAGTCCGTTTCTTTCACTTCACTTTCCAGTCTCCTGATGTCTATCAGCCAGGAGATGCTCTTTTTCCTTCCTTTTGTGAAGTGGTATGTCAGGAAAGGCTCCCCACTCCCACCCTCAAAATAGAAATAGTCGAACCCACACGCATGAGATTTAGAGTATTTCCACTCCTTCACATCGTAGACATCCTTTTCGTCTAGGGGGTGTGGGAATCCTTTCTTCTTTTCCATCTTCCCCTTTATTCCCTCCAGATAGCCCCGGAAAAACATCTCTTCCTTTGATGACATTGCAATACCCACACGAAAATTGCATTCTTACTATTTAAACCATCCGAACGGGCGTTCTCCGAGGCCAGTTCGACCTTTTCAATAGGGCAACGTATATATATGCTCATGGTATTTTGCCACTAGGTGTTAAGCATGGGATTATTTGGCAAGAAAGAAGACCCCATCACGGCGGGCCAGATGAAACGGAAGCTGCGCAAAGTGGTGGATGATCTATCCAGCAAGGTCGATGACAAGAGGGAGGAGATCGGGGATGCTGAGGCTGAAGGAAAGCGGGCAATGAAGGAGGGGAATCGGCAAGAAGCTGTCCGGTGGGCCTCCAAGGCCGCGACGGCCCAGCAGTTCACTGATTCGTTCAAGGAAGTGCAGACCTTTGCGGGATATATGATCGACACCATCGACGCGGCAAAGGATACGCAGGTCTTGAACAATCTATTGGGGGAGATACAGAAGGCCACGGCCATATTGGGGATTCCCGTGGATGAACTGGAGAGCAAATTGGCAAATGTGGACGAGTTCACCGCAAAGGTCCAGGAGAACATGGGGAACATCCGTAGCACGCTCCAGTCGATATCCGGGGCCCATGCTCCCAAGAAGGTCGTCGACCCGATACTGGCCAGATGGGAAACCGAGATCCAGGCCGAAACAGTATCCGTAAGTGAGACAAAGGAAGCGATAGAGAAGGCCAAGCAGGAAGAGAAATAGTCTCCTGCATGAGATGTGAGCTAAATGGCCGAATCCCCCGAGGTCCTTGAGGCAAGAGCACAAAGCTGTGTCAAAGTCGCTCAGCAGAGGGAGAGGGCTGGAGATATGGAGAATGCAGCCCAGCTCT
>DAOVJP010000442.1 GCA_030673205.1 Thermoplasmata archaeon | reverse complement strand
TGTCCACACCCTCCTGGTGGCTGGATATGGAATCCCCTGCCCTGCCCAGGTTGTGGTAGACACTCCCCAGATCTATCTTGCAGGAGCCCAACATGGCCTTCTCATCGAGCTTTTCAGCGATGACTATGCCCTTCTCCAGGTTTCCCACGGCCTCGTCCATGTCCCCCTTTCTCCAGCACACCTTTCCCATCCCCCGATAGGCATCCGCGGCCAGCACCGTATCCTCTGTTGTCATTAGCAGTGCCCTCTGATAGTGGACCAAGGCTATCTCCCAATGGCTTCGATTCCTCTCCAGATGTGCCATGTATAAGAAGGCCTCGGCGGCGTTCGCTTTCCCACCACTCGCCGCCTCCGTGAGAAGAGGGAGAGCCTCGTTCCAATCCCCCATATCATAGCTTACCTTTCCCAGCAACAGCTTTGCCTCGGCGGCTATGCCCTCCCGTCCACTCTTTACGGCACACAACACCACCGTCCGTCCGGTATCCCTAGCCGTCTGGAGCGCATATCTCCCGTAGGCCCTCTTCGCTGCGGTCATCAGATTCTCGGCGGCCATCTCCCACAGTTCCCCTTCGAAAGCGTGGTGTCCCACGAGGAACTCATCCTGTCCTCTGGCTGCCAATGCCTCCGCGATCTTCCTGTGCAGTTCTATCCTCCTTATATCCGGCATGGAATCAAGCGTCGTTTCAGATATGAAAGGATGATAGATAGTGTAGTGGCCTATCATCTCTTCCACCAGGCGTTTCTCCGCAAGGCGCAGGAGGATATCGAACACCTCTTTCTCGCCCATACCGGTGATCTCCACCGCTATGCTCTCATCGAACGTCATTCCCATGGAGCTCATCAGCTCAAGCATGGAGAGCTCTTTTCGGTCCAGTTGGTCGAGGGTGTGCCCTGTTGCTTCCTTGAGCGTGGAGGGGAGGGTCACCTGATCCATATCTATGTTATCGCCCCAGTTCGGGTCTGATGGGTCGATCACGCCGCGGTCTAGCATATCCATTATCATCTCTCTCAAGAAGAGAGGATTGCCCTTGGTAGAAGAGAATAGGGCAACCACAAGTCGCTTGGGCGGAGAACCGCTTCCCACAATGGAGGATATCATCTCCTCGGTCTCGCCGGGAGAAAGGGGTCCCAACTCTATCGTTGAGAACAACCCTTCGGTCATCAACTCCCCCATAGCCTCCACGAGAGGATGGGTGGCCCCGTCCCTCTCGGTGAGCTCCTCCATCTTATACGTGCCGATCAACAGGATGGGCTTGTCCCCTATATCTTGAGCTAGGGTCGTGAAGAGTGCTATGGACTCCTTATCAGCCCACTGCATGTTGCTCAACAAAAGGATAAAGGGGTCGGATGCGGCGGAGCGGAAGGCATCGACCACGATCTGGAAGGCCGCGTCCCGCTGTTTGGCCGCCTCGACAGCAAAGCCGCCAGTTTGGGTCAGTGTATCCAGGGCTTGATCCACTG
>DAOVJP010000213.1 GCA_030673205.1 Thermoplasmata archaeon | reverse complement strand
GAAGAAATGCATCAAGAGAGGATTCTACGATCCTGTTTTCGAGAGCTTCCTAATTACCAAGAGCGGCGAGAAGCGGCTCATGTCCTGGCAGGACACCCTGCTGAGAGATGCCCAGGGGAACATAAAGGGGAGCATGTGCATAGGAATAGACATCACAGAGAAGCGGCAGGCGGAGGCGGCGCTGGAAGAGAGCGAGAAGGAGTACCGGACCCTGGTGGAGACCATCCCCCATGGCGTGCAGGAGCATGATCTGTCCGGAGTTATCACATTCAGCAATGAGGCCCATCACAAAATACTGGGTTACGAGATGGGAGAATTGCTAGGCGAGCACATCTGGGATAGATTGGGGTCCAAAGAGGAAGAGGAAGACCTACGTACATACCTCGACTATCTTGTCGAGGAGCAAAACCCGCCGGTGTCATATATTTCCAGGATCATAACTAAGAATGGAGAGACAAGAGATGTCCACACCGATTGGGCGTACAAGAGAAATGCCGAGGGAAAACTGATCGGCTTTGTCTCGATCATCACCGATATAACAGAACACAAGAAGGCGGAGGAGGCGCTGCAGGAGAGCGAGGAGAAGTTCCGCAACATGGTGGAGAGCACTGACGACTGGGTGTGGGTTGTGGACGAGAATGGAGTATACACCTATGCCAGTCCCCGGATACGGAACATATTGGGTTATAAACCAGAAGAGGTCATAGGGAAAACTCCCTTCGATCTGATGCCTTCGGACGAGGCAAAACGTGTCACCAAGATATTCCATTCCATCACCACCTCCCATAAGCCTTTTCATCTTCTTGAGAACGTGAACACCCACAAAGACGGACACACGGTTATCCTTGAGACCAGCGGGGTCCCGTTCTTCGACATGAGCGGGGAGTTTCGCGGTTATCGCGGCATAGACCGGGACATCACCGAACGCAAGTGGGCGGAGGAGGCGAGACAGAAGAGCGAGGAAAGATATCGCGTATTGTTCGAATCCGCCACGGATGCGGTTATGCTGCTGGATAAGAAGGGGTTCTTCGACTGCAATGAGGCCACTTTGAAGATGTTCGGATTGTCCAAAAAAGAAGACTTTGTTTCCACCCACCCCGCCGACCTGTCCCCTCCCACACAACCGAACGGCAAGAGATCGATGCCCGAGGCGAACAAGAATATAGCGGATGCATATAAGAAAGGACAGAACAAGTTCGAATGGATACACCGGAGGAAGGACGGGGAGGATTTCCCTGCGGAGGTGTGGCTCACCCGATTCATGTTAGGGGGAAAGCAGATCCTCCAGGCTACCGTGCGGGATATCACGGAACGCAAGCGGGCGGAGGCCTTGCGAACTGTCTCCTATAACATAGCCAATACCGCCGTCCAGGCCACATCCCTTGATGAACTCTATCAGGCCATACACGATGAACTGAGTTCGATAATGGATGTGAGGAACTTCTACATCTCCTTATATGACGTCGAGAACGAACAGCTGTTGTTCCCCTATTATGAAGATGATAACAAGCCTGCAGACGCGGGGATCGGAAGCCCACCCCGGCGATTAGGCAAAGGGCTCACCGAGTACGTGTTGAAACACGGCAAGGGGACGCTGTTGACCCGAGAAAGAATAAAGAAGAAGGCGAAAAAAGGAGAGATAGAGATCATCGGCACGATGCCCCGTGTCTGGGTAGGTGCCCCGCTGAAGACTGGCGATAGGACCATTGGAGTGATATCCGCCCAGAGCTACACAACTCCCGACATATATTCAAAGCATGACCTGAAACTGCTTGAGTTCATCTCAGGCCAAATCGCCGTCGCCATAGAACGCAAGCGTGTGGAGGCGGCGCTTCGAGAGAGCGAGGAAGAGTTCAGGCTGGCGTTCGAGAACGCGAAGGATGCTATTTTCTGGGCGGATGTTGATACTGGCATCATAGTAAACTGCAACAAGAGCGCCGAACTGCTGATGGAGAAAAAGAAAAAGGATATGATAGGTCAGCACCAGCGCACACTGCATCCGCCTAAGATGGCGGAATACTTCGAGAAGATGTTCGAGATGCATGTGAAGGAAAAGGGAGCGGTGGACGCCGAAGCCGAGATCGTCACCGGTTCGGGAAAGCTCGTTCCCGTACACATATCCTCCTCGGTGACCAACATCGGAGGGAGGATGATAAACCAGGGCATCTTCAGAGATATCACCCATATCAAAGAGGCGAGGGAGGAGATACAGGAGCGGGAGCGGAAGTATAGGCAATTGGTGGCGAATGCGCCCATAGGGGTCATAGCCGTTGATACCAACGGGAACATAACCGAGGCAAACCCCCTTCTGCTGGAGATACTGGGCTCCCCATCTTCGGACGCGACGAAGGCGATAAACGTGCTGACCTTCCCATTGATGGTGAAGGCCGGATTATCTGGGGATATCAAGAAATGTCTCGATAGCGGAAAGCCTGTGATCCATGAGCGTCCGTATACCACGGCATGGGAAAAAGCCCTTTTCTTGAGATACCACATTACTCCCCTGCGGGATGGGGAGGGAAACGTGACCGGGGTCCAAGGCCTTGTCTCGGATGTCACAAAGGAAAAGGAGAACGAGAAGAAGCTCCGGGAATTTACCGAGGACCTGGAGAAACTGGTCGCCGATCGCACAAGGGAGTTGGAGGATTCCGAGGGGCGTTATCGTTTGTTGGCCGAGACCGTGGAGGATGTGATATGGATCATGGACCTAGACCTCAATTTCACCTATATCAGCCCGTCGGTGGAGCGCTTGCGGGGATTCACGGTGGAAGAGGCAATGAGCCAAAGCCTGGAAGACATATTCCCCCCTGAGTCCATGGAGATCGCCGCCCAGGCCTTCTTTGAGGAAGTGGAGAGGGAGAAGGGCTCTGAAAAGGACCAGCTCAGGTCCAGAACGCTCGAGCTTGAGACATATTGTAAGGACGGATCGACCGTCTGGACCGAAGCCACCATGAACGGCATTTACGATAATAAGGGAAGCCTCACAAGCATCCTAGGTGTGACACGGAACATCGCCGATCGGAAGGGGGAGGAAAAATTGGCCCAACAGGTGTTCAATGCGATGGAGCACTCCATGGTGGCCATAGCCACCCTCGATCTTGATCTCAACATAACCTATGCGAACAGACAATTCTGCAAATTGGCCGAATGCAGTGTGTCGGATGCCATAGAGATGAAGGCTACTGATCTCATTGACGAGGAGGCGTGGCAGGAGGCTTTTGACAACGTCCAGGTCGCTTTGGAAGGGGGAAAGATAAAAAGACTCCATATGGAAGCTAGGACGACCACCGGGAAGAAGCTCAACGTGGAGGTAGGCGGCTCCATCATATATGATGACAAGGGAAAGCCAACCGGAGTTCTAGCCGTGATCACAGATATCGGCGACCGAAAGCGCTGAAGATGAACTAGCCCTCACGCACTTCTCTCCTCACTTCCCATCTCGAACACTCAACCCTTACCATCTTCCCCTCCCAATTTCTTCTACCAATCTATTTAAGTAACCTAAGCG
>DAOVJP010000084.1 GCA_030673205.1 Thermoplasmata archaeon | reverse complement strand
TCCCGGTTCCATGTTGGAGAAATTCCAGACATATCTGTCGGCTTTGCAAGCCAAGAGCAGCTTGACCGCCCAGTCCACAGCCAACCTCGAAACCAGAATGGCATTTTCATACTCTTCGTTCTCATGGAGGGTTCTAGCATCATCAAAAGTAGCCTTGGTTATGTGCACCAGATCCCCGACGAAGCGCGATATGGAAAGGTTTTCTTTGGCGGTCTTGACGATCCTCTCTCCCTCTCCATCAGTATCGAATATCGCCGTGCCGAATTTGAGACCTTCTAATATCTTGAAAGAGGGCATGTCCCGGTATCCTTTCTTCAAGATGTACTCCACAACCTTTATGGGAAGTTTCACGATCTCGGTCTGTATCTGAGCGCCGACGATCTTTGTTAGGAACTGGTGCTCGATCACACCGTCCTCGTGGTCGTTTATCACAAAGAAATAGAATTTCGGGATCGCATCCAAGCGTTCTAGCTCGGCCATGGGAACAGGGCCAGTGTGGATTATGGATATCGTATCCTCTTGCCTGAGTTCTTCGATGACCTTTCCGATAAAACCGCTGACTTCACTCATCTAGCCCCAACCGTCACTAGCTAGTATGCATAGTGCAATTTAGCCTCAACTCCTCTCTCATTATAAAACTTGCTATTGGGAGATGGAATAAGCCCTGTGAAATACTGACAATGTGAAAATGGCGATTGGAAAATAGCACCATGGTAAATGTTACCATGACAATTTTTCTCTGGAAACAGCTTTATATGAACGGGCTTTAGACTTGCTAAGGAGAAGGGAGCGCCTAGGAGGGGCGTGATGATACCCTAGCGGGCAAAGATCTATCTTTGAAGTACCCCAAGAAATAGGAGGAAAAACAAAATGGCATTGATGTGTGGAACTCCAACGACAGGACCGGGAAACGTTGGACCCGGAGGCCCAGGAAACGCTTGGAACGCTATAAATGAGCACGCCCCGTGGCTCATAACCGGTGGCGGTGGATCAAACCCCGTAATAGTGACCGATCCCTCCGAGGTCACCGAAAAGACGCTCTAGATCCAACAGAGAGCCCTTGAGGCGCATGCTGGATTAATACAACCTTCTTCCCTTTCTTTTCATTTCTAACATAGGAAGATCATAGCTAAGCCTTATATTTGAAGAACGTATGAGAGTATAAAATGTCAATAATAGACCTTGAGCATCTCACAAAGACATACTATGTTCGGGATCCCTCCCACAACTGGAAAACGACCGTGAAGGAGGCGGTGGGATTGAAAAAAAAGAAGACCCTCACCGCCCTGAACGACGTATCTCTCAATATCCAAAAGAACGAGATATTCGGGATCCTCGGCCCGAACGGGGCGGGCAAGACCACCATGTTGAAGATCATCGCAGGCCTGCTCATTCCCAACGGGGGAGAGGCCACGGTGTGCGGTTTTGACGCCTTGAAAGAGAGGCAGGATGTCAGGGCGTCATGCAGCTTTCTGAGAAGCGGTGGTTGGATAATATTCGATTACAAATACCCCCTGTACAAAAACCTGATATTCTGGGCTGTCGTAATGGGAGCAGAATACGAAGAGGTGAAGGAAGAAGTAGATGCAGTTCTGAAGGTGGTGGGGCTCCACGAGAAGAAGAGCGAATTTCCAGAATCACTTTCAGCAGGAGAACGCCAGAAGCTCAACCTAGCCAGATGCCTCTTGGCCCCCAGACCGATATTCCTTTTGGACGAGCCAACAGTGAACATAGACCCGTATTCAGCCAATTTCATAAGGGAGTATGTGAAGAACACGCTCGTCAAGGAAAGGGACATGACCGTTCTTCTAGCCACCCACAACCTATGGGAGGCGGAGATGATATGCGATAGGATAGCCATCCTCCACCAGGGAAGGATACTAGAAGTGGACAAGACAGAGAACCTCAAAAGAAGATTTGGGACCGAAGAGGCTGTTTTCAAGATAAAGGGCGGCGTAAGAGGCTTGAAGAGCAGCATGGAGGATATCCCTTGCATCTCTGACGTAGTCGTTATAGGGGATGTGGTAAAGGTATTTGGAAGAGATCTACGAAACAACTTCAGACAGATAATAGACAGAGTGGATGGGTATGGTAAGATAGAGTATGTAGACATCATTCAACCGACCATCAACGATGTTTTCATGCAACTTATCGGGGAAGTAGAGGGGGATAGGGAATGAGATACACCAAACGGAAACTTACATCCCGAGAAAAGTTGACCGTTCTGCGGTTAATAACAGAAAGGCGTATCCGTATGTGGGGGCGGTTCAAGATAAGCTCTCTGTTCGCGATCATAGGGACCTTTGTGGGTATAGCTACCTTCTTCTTTCTGGGGGTCCTTGTCCAGCCAGCGATCACCCCCTACATATCTGACTATGGAAGTGGGGACTATTTTACGTACGTTCTGGTGGGGATGGCCTTCATGGCTTATGCGGGCATAAGTCTCAGTATGTACAGCAACATAATCCGCGGGTCATACTGGGGAAACACCCTGGAGATAATCATGAGTTCACCTCTCAGTTTCCCGTCCTTTTTCGTAATGACTGCTCTTTGGACATATTTTACAGCGACATTGGGCATCTTATTATACCTCCTACTGGGCGTATTCGTGTTCGGAGCTGGCATCGCCATCACATCAACTTTTTGGCTGATCATTCCTCTTCTCGTATTGTCTTGCATTGCAATATCTGGTTTCGGCCTCATGTCCGGGAGCATGTTCCTTCTCGCAGATGTGAAGGGAAACGTAGAACCTATCAGTTGGGCAGTCGGGGTCCTATCTGGCCTAGTGAGCGGCGTTGTGTTTCCCCCAGAAATTTTCTTAACCGTAGCTCCTCCACTATATCATCTTTCCAGAATAATACCACATACATATGCAATAGATGCATTCAGGCGGACGGTTCTGAACGGCGAAGGGCTATCCAATCCAATGGTCCAACAGGATTTCATCATGCTCGCCCTTTTTGCAATGATCCTTTTCCCACTTGGGCTATATATGTTTGCACGAGGGATAAGAAAAGCTGAAAGAACCGGAAAACTTGCCAGATGGGGCGGATAGTCCAATGATCAAGAACGCGAGAACAACATATGGGGAGAGCCCGGATGAGTATTTGCAAGTTTGCAAACAAGCCTGGCTACTTCTCAAGGACAGATTCAGCAACAACGAATGGGTCGCAGCCTGGGCTCCCAACATACCCGACGAGCGAGGGATCACAAAGACCAGCGACGTCCACCTGGTGTGTTTGGTTCCCGAGCCTGGTCCAATGACATTCTTTCATGTCCTGCCAGCATTCTTCCATGAGAAGCGCAGAATAGAGCTCGGCGTATTTTCTCAGGAGTATTTCTATAGATTATATTCTAAAGGGATAAAGAGCATGGCCGAACTCGCGGATGCTGAAAAGCTGAGGGCCGCTCAGATCATAGAGGACCCAAGAGGTGTTGTGCATGACCTCGTTTCAAAATTCCAAAGCTGCCAGATCATCCCACAGTTCTTGGGACAGATGATATATGATATAAGGAAAGGGGCAAACTTGGCCAGATCATTGACCGCTCAAGAGAGATATTCAGATGCACTATACTTCAGCAGATGCGCCCTAGACAATGCATTGCTGGCCAAAAATGGTGTTTCCCGGGAAATACCCTGCCATAAACCCGCTTACATATATCGCTCGCTTAAGGATAATGAACGAAGAATGCAATATGAAAGGATAGTGGGAATAGGGAGGGAAGATGAGGGGACTCGGCCCAACTTCGATCTCATATTGGACGAGACAGCCGATCTGATCGCAGAGGTATTCGACCAAACGGGGGTTGCTCCGCAACTTCTTACCGAACACCATCACTAGCTACGGCTTCCCACTCCAAAGCGAACCCTTCTCTTAGGCCCACTTCGTTGAAAATATCTTGTACAAAGAGGCCAGAATTGTTAACCAACTCGTTGGATAAAGCCTTCGAGATGCCATCTAATCCCCATATGCGCATATATCCAGAGATATGGCCTGGCATCATCTTCCTAAACCCTTCAAGTTCATGCTTGGATTTGGCAAACGGTTGGGAAAACCTGTGAAGACAGAATGTCAGAAGAGCCTCCCTTGTGGTATAACGAGAGAGATACAACGCGGTGTCCATATGGCCATTTTCCACGAGACTGCTAACCGTCCACAGCTTTTCCTTCATGGAGCATACCTCTTTCCCAATTTTGCTTGGAGAAGCGCTAATGCCGCGGCATCTTTCTATAATGTCGCCAGCTATCGAATCCCTCTCCCACAAGACCCGCGCTTCTTTTAGCTGTCCTACGAAACGCTGCCCTATGATGTCCCCGAGTCTCTCATCCAACTTATCTTCTATAAAATCAAGGGGAAAGAATCCCACCTCTGCACGCCTTTCTACAGCGGTGAACTTTGGAAGGTAATATCTGTAGACCGGGCCGAATCCGTTTCCCACTTGCTTCTCAGTTATCGCCAACAGATCCACATCGCTCTTCTCAGTTACGGCCCCCCGTGCAGCAGAGCCAACAACCACAACCGCTAGAACATTCGGGTCGTCCTTGAGGCTACAGACCAAAGGCTCTACTTCCCCCATCATCTTCTTCCTTAGGGCCTCAACGGTCTTCTGTCGAGGATCTTTACCTTCAGCCATCTGCTATTTCCTCCACGGCATCCTAACAGGCGATCGGTGATAAATCTTTTTCTTGCAAAAGAGTCTCTGTAGTACCCCGAAATACTTTATACCTGGGGGAGAGTTGCGCATGTAGCATGAGTGAAGAACAGGAACAGGAGAATACAATCTCCTCTGGGGCAGACGAAAAGATGCTATCCCTCGATAATATCATGTTGGCAGGCATAATCGCCTCGTCCATAGGGGCACTGTGGGCTAGCATCGAACACGAACGCTTCCTCTTATTCGTGTGCTTCCTTTTGCTAGCCCTCTCTTTGTTATACATACGGTTCCCAAGATCCTGGGCCAGCATATTCTGGATAGCCACAATGTACGGTGCTATCTTCCTGGGGACGATCCTCTTTCTGGGATGGACCTTCAGAGTATTTTGGATAGGGCTCTTGGGGCTGGGAGGTATGGGTCTCGGACTCGCCCTCGGCCTGTTGTTCATTGAGCATGTGAAGACCGTGCGGGACGAGCGCAGCGACACGGATTATGTCATCCTGGGCCTGTGGAGCCTCGTGTTCTTGATATTCATGGGGCTTTGTCTGATCTCTGCCCTCGGTTTCTACCTGTGGGCCAAGAACGGCTCCTTGGTTATCTACTTGATCGGAGAAGTGGGAGCCATCTCTCTCCTACCGTATATATTTTTGAAAGTGGAGGAGGTGGGGGCAGGGTTGATGCGCCCCGAGGATCTACTATTCTTCGGGGAAGAAAAGTGTCCGGCGTGCGAGGCCGATCTGTTGTTGGAAACCAGGAAATGCCCTTCCTGCGGGGCTTCACGGCTTTTCAAATGGTGCACCATATGCGAATCCTATGCGACATTGTGCCCCGAATGCAAAGAGCGTTCGACCTGGTTAGACCGGTGTATCTCGTGCAACACCAGGCTCCCGCACGAAGTGAAGTGCAAGACGTGTGAGGCCACCACCCTGATGGAAACGTGGAAGAAGGCCTAGACCTTTTTTATCCTGCCCAACACAGGCTCGTACAGATCTCCCCTATCTATCAATATGTTCACGGCCTCTTCCAGGTCCTCGAGTGTTATGCCATTCTCCATAGCCTTGTCCACAACCTCTTCCCACACGGCTCCCTGTGGGCTCTGGTCCAGCTCTTCGATGATGGCCACCACCTCTTCTTCCAAGGGACTCTCCTCCACCGAAGAGGGTGAGGGGGTAGAACCCCCTGTTGCGCCCGACGGCTGGAATTGGGGCACCACGTTCTCGTACTCCGGGAGAAGGCTTTGAAGGCCTGCGACCTCCATCTCCTTGTACCGCTTCATGTTAACGGATCCATATCTCTCAAAGGCTAGAAGGATGCCTTCCGCAAGCCTGGGGCGGATGCCTTCCTTCACCAATTCCTCCACGGTGGGTGATTCCATATTCTTGGCCAAGGCTATGGCTTCCAACCTCTCTCTGAGGGAGGCGGCTGCCTCCATCACCCAGTAGTCCCTAGCCTCTTCGTTCACCGCTGTAACGGAATCCGCCTTGATGGAGGTGTATACCTTATCCGTTCCCTCGGGGGAATATACCCTGGTCTTTCCGGTCACGGAAACGAATGTCGGCGGCTTCAATGTAGAGAGCACCATGCTCGCCTCCGGCTGGTATTGTCCAGCGAATATGAAGAAGAGCCCCGTGGGGTCGTTCAATCTTGCCGACCACATAGGATCCTCATCGGTCC
>DAOVJP010000303.1 GCA_030673205.1 Thermoplasmata archaeon | reverse complement strand
CCATCATCCAGTGTATGCCCAGGAACAATATTGCGAAGGCGGTGATGGCGGTGACCAGCATCATGAGCCACGCGAGGCGTTTGAACTCCGTCCTCAATAAGAGCACGAGAGCGATGGTCCAATTTATGCTCATATGACCGCTCGGGAAGTTGTCGCTGAGACGGTCTGCCATTGTCACCAGACCAAGATACATCTCCTCTCTATAGAGCAGAGGTTGTACTGGCGTATCCGCAGGGTAGTGGCAGGTCACGGAGACGTTGAAGAAGAGATAGAATGGGATGAGCACTATGTAGTTCAAGGTGATAGCATAGATGTAGAGTTTCATCAACTTGGGACGGTCCGTTGCCAGGAAGAATATTGCCACGAAGACCATGGTCCACATGAAGAAGAGGATATAGAACACGCTCAAAGTGTGGATGAAAACGGAGTTCTGGATAGACTGCTGCAACCATACGATGTAGGCATTCCCTTCCAGGTTGTAAAAAAGATAGGTGAAGTCGTTGGGGAAGATGTTCAGATCCTGCATCCAGTTCTCCACTTTGATGAGGCCCAGGGTGATGAACAACAATGCGATATAGGCTCGGCAGTCAATGGCCCCTCGAACGGCCCGTTTGATGTTGAAACGTTTTTCCCTATCAAAGACAAGGATGCCTATGACTACCATTATCGCTATGGAGGGGAAGAACCACAGGAGGCCGAAGAGAGTGGGGTCCATGTAGGTTGGAAGAAGAATGGGGTATAAATATTGAGCCCTCCGAAGCCGCAGCACATCTACGATAACGCTTTATACCTCAATCCCCGTGCCACCGCCCGAAGGGGTTAGACCCCACCGGCCAATATGGCTATATTGCAAGAAGATAATGATCGATCCACGCATATACTCGCTTATACCAACGCACATGTATGTACATTATCGTTACATGCATAGGTCACGTATAGCTAATATCTGAACAGATACACGTACAACGGGTTAAACCGGAGGAAAACACCGATGGAAACAATGGGAAGTTTTGAAGAATTGGGGCTTTCAGACGATATTCTGAAGGCTGTCAAACACATGGGCTTTGAACAGCCCACGACAATACAATGGAAGGCCATTCCCCTGCTGATGGACGGGGAGGACGTACTGGGCCAGGCAAGGACCGGTACAGGGAAGACCGCCGCTTTTGGCATACCGATAATAGAGAAGAAAGGCAAAGAGCATAAGCTCGAGGCCCTGGTACTGGAGCCTACCAGAGAATTGGCGGTCCAGGTGGCCAATGAATTAGAGCATCTGGGCAAGCACACATCCATACGCTGCCTCGCCGTCTATGGTGGGTCCAGCATGGAGAAACAGACCAGGGAGCTGCAGCGGGGTGTGGACCTCGTCGTGGGCACCCCTGGTAGGATGATGGACCACATGAGAAGAGGTAACATGGACATATCCAGCGTCAAATTCTTTGCATTGGACGAAGCGGACAGGATGCTGGACATGGGTTTCATAGAGGATATACGATGGATAATGCAAGGGCTGCCGGAGAAGAGGCAGAACGCATTGTTCTCCGCCACCATGCCCCCCGCAATAAAGGAGTTGGTGAAGGAGAATATGCCCGATTCCGTGGAGCTCTATGTGAGCAAGGACGACCTCACGGTCCCCGACACGGAACAGGTATACTACAGCATTGGCCGCATAAACAAGATATGGGCTCTCACGCAGATATTGGATGTGGAACGCCCGTCCAAGGCCCTGATCTTCTGTGCCACCAAGAGGATGGTGGGGCGCATAAGCGAACAGCTCCAGCAATACAAATATCCCGCGGATGGTCTCCACGGGGATCTCACACAGGCCAAGCGCGAGCACATACTACGGGATTTCAGGCAGGGAAAGGTCCAGTACATGGTGGCCACCGATGTCGCTGCCAGGGGCCTAGACATCGAGGGCATCACACATGTCATAAACTATGATGTCCCGGACGAGCCCATGACCTACATCCACAGGATAGGCCGGACCGGCAGGGCCGGAAAGGATGGCAAGGCCATAACCTTCGTCACTTCCAAAGAGAAGTCCAGTCTCAAGGCCATAGAGTTCCTCATAAAGAAAGAGATCAAGAGGGCCGAGGTGCCGGAAAGGAAGCGCAACCAGGGAAGGGACAAGTTCCGTAAGCTCATAGATTTCGACGAGCTCTGCGACCCCTTCGGCATGGTGGAATTCATCATGAGTCTGGGGTCGGGGGATGGCATAAAGGTGAATGACGTGGTGTCCATAATCACCCGCGCCCGGATAGCCGAGAGTTTGATAGGGGATATAGAGATAGGGGATGTGCAGACCAGGGTGCAGATCCACAAGAGTGCCGCATTACAGGCCAAAAGATCATTGGGGCATGTCAATTTCAAGGACAAGAGAGGAAGGCTCGCCCTCGTGGGAAAGAAAGAGGAATGAGACAGGCAGATATGTGTGCACGGGAACTATTTAAACCACCTCACCTTACAGATGAACAGAGAGGATGGCCATGATAGCTGGTTTAGAGATAAGGAGTTTAGAGGCGAGAAGATTCTCACCTTCAGGCTCCCAGAAGAACATT
>DAOVJP010000064.1 GCA_030673205.1 Thermoplasmata archaeon | reverse complement strand
ATGGACGTTCTAATGACCATGATTTCCCCCCTATGTTGACTAAGCCAGCTGGCGGTGTCATCCGTCCGGATGTAGCTGTACCATGTTTGCCCTTGACCGCCGATGAAGGAACTTCCTCTCACCACGCCCCATATTCTTTCACCGGTATCTAGAGCATGGAATTCTTGGCCCATGGCATCCCATTCCTCCAGGTTGTACCTTATGTCCTCTTGCCGATAAGGCGCATCCGTGTCATAGAAATCTCTTTCCACGCCCAAGAAAACAGAGGGCAAGAGGATAAGGAATATCATTGCTATGGGGAGCATCTTTCTCGCGTAGCCCTCGCATCGTATGAATTCGGTCTTCAGAGAAATGACCAGGAAAGGAGCTAGAAATAGGAAAAGGTAGAATAGTCCCCTCCATTTTATCGGGAGGGCCGGGCCCATCATCACCCCAGCAAAGAACAGGCATGTGCTGAGTATGCCCGCGAAGAAGAGCACCATATATCTCGAATGAAAACATCCTTTTCCCCTCTTGAACCGGGCTAGCTGCTTGAAGAACGATGATGTTCCGCATAGAGAGAGGGCACCGAGCCCTGTGATGATGATGATAGCCATCCAGAGAGGCCGAGTATCCGATTGGGGCCTTATACTGATGGCGCCAGAGGAGCCGACTCCAGATCCCGAAGGGAGCAATAGGTCATATGCAAGAATGGCAACCACTCCGGCCCCTAGAAGAAGCAGGATGTGCAAGCGGCCGAATGGGAACCTGGGTCTTTTTCGAATGATGACGCTGCTCACAAAGAACGCAGGGAAGGCGGCGACGATGAGGAGAAGGAACATCACTGTCGTGAGGTGATGTGTCAAGAGCAGGCACAGCAACGAGAGGATCCCAAGCAGGGACCATTCATTCTCTCTTTTGGTGAGGGTGTACAAGAAGAAGGAGAAAAAGGTCAGCGCCAGTGTCTGATGCACTGTGTGGACATCGAACTGCATGAGAACCGGACAAGTCCCGACCAGGATGGCGGCGGGTATGGATATGGCCCTCTTGCCAAATATGTTGAAGTAGAACCGTTCGATGAAGAGAATCGTCAGGAGGCCCACGAACAATCCCGTCCATTTCAGCAATGCCTTCGGTTCCACCCCGGAGAGTATGGATATGGACGATAGGAACCCCTCCAGTCCAAGCCAGTATTGATATGAATATGAAGCGACATTCGTGAGATATTCTGGTTGGATGGCACCAGTATGGATGATGCTTTGTAGGATCTGGAGCTCATACGACTCATCGCCATGCTCTATGATGTGGGAGGGTATCCTGATTATAGTGATGAGGCGTAACGAGAAGACGACGGCAAGGAGAAAGAAGAGGTTGTTATCGTTTTGTCGACCAAAGAACATCAGTGAAATGGCCAGCAACAGAAGGGCGTATGACATGTAGAACAAAGCTGTCGCCTCGAGACCATTCTGCAAGAGAAGGATGGATAGGACTAGGGAAAGAGAGAAGAAGAGGGCCAGAAGATGAAGGCTATTACTCTTTACTGTGGTCCGTGAAGGAAAAATGTTCATTTCAAGCAAACAGCACATCCCGTGTTAAATACTTTTCTAAGCTAGGAGGTGAAGGGGGCTAGGAGGAGGGGAGTGGGTGGGAGGGGTGAGGTGAAGCGGCTGCATTTACCGTGGAGGCCGATATGAGCCTGAGGTGCTGGGTACACACATAGGACATGTAGGGTCAGGCCCGAGAGGTGGGGAAGAAAGCTTAAGTAAACTGCCAAGTTGTGGAAAGGCATATGGCCATTGTCAACGACTTGCCCGGAAGCCAAAGGAAGAGACTTGCTTGCGAAGTGGCTATAGTGGTTCTACTGCTTCTATCGGCTATCATAATTATCCCAAGAGTCTTGCCTCCAGAGATGAAACACCCTGCCAAAACAAGTTCGGAGATGGCGATACCCTTCTATTGGAGCCACGCAAATCCGCAGATAGACGAGGGGAACGAAACCCTTGATGAAGATGGTGTCATCCTTAGAAAGGTGGACGGGTCATGGGTGTATCACCCATGGCGTATCTCCCAGTATGCTACGGACCTTTATCACCAATATTATCTCACAAAGAACCAAACTTTGCGCGACCATTTCTTCAACCAGACCGCTTGGCTCGTCAAGAGCTTAGAGGTCTTTGGGGATCACGGCGTGTGGCTATATCGGTGGGACAACCCGTTTGGGAATGAGACGGCTCCGTGGTGGTCTGCAATGTCTCAAGGCTTTGGCATCGCGGCATGCATCCAAGCATATTCTCTGGAGGGGGATGAGGCATATGCGAGCGCCGCTTGGCTCGCTTTAAGGGCCTACGAATATGAGATGGAGAAGTGGGGGGTGTTGGCAGAGTGGGATACGGGGGACATATGGTATGAGGAATATGCCGATAACGACTCGCCAGCCCTCTATTATCCGCAGCACGTTCTCAATGGATACATCTTTTCTCTCTCCGCCACATACTATGTCTACGAGTTCAACCAGAGCGGTTTGGCATTTTCCTTGTGGGAAGAGGGTCTTGTCTCGTTGAAGAATAACACCGATAGGTTCGATACTGGCATGTGGTTTAGATACAGTATCTACAACCAAAGAGCATACCCTGATTACCAGGAGATACATCTAGAGCAGTATGGTGTCTTGTACAATATCACCCAAGATCCGTTCTTTGAGAAATGGCGGGATAGAATAGCATGGATGCTAGAGCTACCAAAGGCAGGTTACCACCCTGTTCAGATATGGGCTACAAGCACGGTGGTCCCTTCTTTCAACACATCATGGCTGGACGACGATTCCCTCTATGAAAAGCTTACGGAATCTCATCACAAATACTGGAGTGGTCACCTCCCTTGCTCTATACACCTCGATCTAGGGGAACAAAAGCCAGTGAACACTATTGGCCTCTATGGCGAATATTATGGCGCCTCTCCCTCCTCATATCATATCTATCTCAGCGAGGACAACATCTCTTGGGAGAGAATGAGAGGGATCGAGGATTCTTTGGATTGGGACAAACTGTTCCTGTTGGATAACAACACCTGCACTAGATATATACGGATAGACTTTGAGGAAACCATTTCCAAAACACCGATAGTGGCGCTCGATGAGATAGTTATCGGCCACTTCCAGGGGCAGAACTATTCCAACGCCCATCTATCAATCTATGAACACTCCTTCAACACCACCTTTGGGTGTTTAATGGGGACCACACCCGAGAATACGTCTGTCACTGTTGGGAACATCACCTTTGATGGGGGAGGACGATACGAGATCTGGGCGGAATTTGGAGCCTATGAGGTGGCATTTGAACACAACAGCTCCATTGTACACCGAATGGCCTATGTCGAGTATGGAACCTGGCAATGGCTGAACGTGACCGAGGCGGATTTCTTCTGACCAGTAGTGTTCTCTATACAATGGGTTTCTTCTCTGTAGGCTGATCGCCTATCCCTGTTCTCCAAGGCGCTGCGCGAAGATGTCTGTCAACTTTCCCGCCATCTTCTTCCAATCATATTTGCTGGCTATCTTCACCCCCTCTACGTTCTTGGTTGGGGAGGAGAGCAGTTCGATGGTCTTCTCCACGAGATCCTCCGGCGCTTCGTAGATGTGCACCGCCTTTCCCCCCACCCTCTCCACCTCCGGGAGCTTTGTCGATATGATGGGCTTGCCGCATGCCATGTATTCAAAGAACTTGTCTGGCAGTGCGATATCGGCCATGTACAGACCGGTGCGGAAAGGTATCAGAGTAACGTCCATTGCGTTGATGTATCGGGGGACCTCCTCGTATGGAACGAATCCGGTGAAGATCACATTATTGGATATCCCCAGCTCTTCCACCAGAGAGTGCAAATGCTTCTCGTACCCCGATCTGATGGACCCGCCTACGATCAGGAACTGCGCGTCCGGGATCTTTTTCAGGATCTTTGGGAACGCCCTCAGAGGAATATCAAGGTCTATCCACCGTTCAAGGGCACCTACGAACCCCAGAACCTTGGTACCTAGCCCCCGATCCTGTCGTATGGAGGACGCATCTATATCCGGTGTGAACCGGGCGATCTCGACCCCGTTGGTCACAAGTTCAACATGCTTGCATCCGAATCCTTTGGCATAGTCATATAACGGAGCGGAGACCGCTGTGACGCAATCCGCTAGCTTCAAGTTCTTCTTGAACAGCAGGTTGCTCGCGAACTTGACCACGCTGGCGGAGAGCTTTCCCTCCGAATAGATGGCTGCGGATTGGGGGAAGAAATCCGAGAAGTCATAGACCCCAATGCATTTCTTTCCATTCTTGCGCATCTTCTTCACATGTTTGAAGGCGCCTATGGTGGGCAGCAGGTTCGCTCCAAAGACCACGTCGATGTTCTGTTCTTCAATGATCCTGGCAATAGTCTTCCCATGCTCCGCCCGATTCTTCACATAATATTTGGAGAGGTTTTGGTCAGGAGAACCCCCTGCTGGGAGATACTGGATATGCGGGTCCCTCTGCATCTCATCTCCCCTGTGGAATATATCAAAGTGCAGGACGAAAACCTCGTGCTCCACCTTCAGTTGGTCTGCGAGATAGTGATGTCGATGGGGCGTTGGATGCTTGAACCAATCCGTAGTTGGAATAATAAGTATTCGCATGAAGCCACTGCGGTCTTGGAATGCTCCAGGTGATTAAAACCTTTCTCCAAGGATCCGGGAGAATATTCTCGCGCCATCCCTTATGGAGCCAAGCTTGCTGGGGCCGTCCCGGCGGTCGTAATTGATCGGGATCTCGTTCACGGTGAACCCAAGTTTTCTGGTCTTGATGTACATCTCCGCCTCTATGTCGAACCCTGCGGCATCCAGTTCTGCAGCCAGGTTCTGTATGACCTCTCCCTGGAACCCCCACATTCCAGTGCATAGATCGGTTATCTTGCTATCCCTGGAGAAGAAGAGGTTGGCAGTCCCGGTGAGTATCCTGTTCCCCAACATATTTATCCGGCTCATGGAGCCCGATGCCATGTTCCCTCCGAGCCTGGAGCCCATGATAACATCCGCCTTTCCCTCTTCCAGGATGGGCAACATTTCCAGTATGTGATGGGGTGGATACGTGTCGTCCGCATCCAGCATGAAGAGATAGTCGCCGTCGAAGTGCTTGAAGGCGTGCCGCACCGCATCCCCCTTTCCACGGTTCGGTTGCCGGAGACATTCGGCGCCCATCTCCGCGGCAATCTCCAGGGTCAGATCGGTACTATGCCCATCCACTACCACTATATCTGTAGAATAGCCGCGAGAAGAAAGCTGGTCTATGGGTATGTCCCCTATGACCTTACGTATGCTTCCTTCCTCGTTAAGAGCAGGAAGAAGTACTGTTACTCTTTTCGTTGGCATGTGCATCCCTTCCTAATAATAACCATTTTGATACTTATACATTTCTATTCGTCTGCGCCACTTAACCTTTTACTATCTCTTCAAGGGTGACTTGGAATATCAATTCCACGCCATAGGTCTCGCTGTTGTAGTCCACCTGGAATGTCGAGGTGCCCACATCCGCCACTATGCCCGGGCCAGGTCTCTGCTGGCCGTTCTTCTCGTCCTGGATATATTTGGAGTTCTCATCGAAGGCCGCCATTCCTGCCAGGTCTATCACATCGCTGATCTGGGGCCGGTGTTCCATGGTTATGTCGCCCTTTCCTCCGTCTGCTGATTGATCTATGTTCGTCACTTGGGTATCCCACCCGTAGTTGGTCTCATAGGTCTTACCCGTGGAGGGGTTGGCTGGGAGGTTCAGTATGGTCACTTCTGTGTCCGTCACAAGGAATACGTTGGCGGGCCAGCCCCAATATGCGTGTGTGATCGAAGTGTCAACGTTCGCCTGTGTTCCGGGATATTGCTGGATGAAATCATCCCTGGACATGCTCTCATATACGGGGCAGTGCTCTGTAATGTTATATGAGACCAACAGGGATGGGAGGCGGGGGTTGTATGCCTGTTCCGCAGGTATGTGCCAGGTCTGGCTTTCCCCGACCTTCATGCCGAGGACATTGTTATCCCATCCCTGGATAACGCTGTTGGAGCCAGCATCGAATGTGAAGGGGCTTCCCGCCCTCCAGGTATATGTCAGCGTCTTTGGATACGTATTGTTGTCGTTCGCCACCGATGTCAGGCTGCTGTCGAACACCCGGAGCTCGGAACCATATATCCTCTCGTCATGGATGAAACCGGTGTAGTTCATCGTGACGGTGTCGCCAAGCTCCACCAGGATATCTTCCACCTCGCTCTCGTCTATCGCTCCACGTACCCAGCGGTACCCACCGTAGGCTACTATGGCCAGACAAACAACCACAACGATTGCCACGATCTTCGTGTCCGTATCATCCACGATGTCATTCTCCCGGTTTTCGGGCGTATAAAGAGGTCCTTTTTATAAAGGTTACTGAAGGCGTCACGCCTACGGGGTCGCAGGAGGGACGGAGGATGTGTGTTGTATAGGGGATTATGGGGGCGCATAGTAGTGGGAGAGGTGGCGGGCGATGTGTGGCGGCGGGATGTATAGTGAGATGCACGGTGAATAGTGGGACCGGTGATTTTATAGGTCTGGTGAGAAATGGGGTGGCGGTGAGAAGATGCCAGCTGTCCTGATACTTGGAACCCAATGGGGCGACGAAGGAAAGGGGAAAGTGACCGATTATTATGGAGAAGGCGCAGACCTGGTGGCCCGTTTTCAAGGCGGCAACAACGCCGGACACACCATAATAGCAGATGGGAAGAAATACGCATTTCATCTGCTGCCCTCCGGGGTGCTGCACCAAAAGACACTGGTCATAGGGAACGGCGTGGTGGTGGACCCACGGGTACTGTTCAGGGAGATAGATTCTCTGGCGGAAAGCGGCCTGCCTCCTCCAAGGCTATTCCTGAGCGAACGTGCTAACATCATCATGCCCTATCACAGGCTATTGGATGGGGTGGAAGAAGGTCTTCGGGGGAAGGAGGCTGTGGGAACCACCAAGAGGGGCATAGGGCCCGCGTACAGCGACAAGATAGCCCGACACGGCATACGCATGTGTGACCTGCTAGACCCTGCTGTTCTCAGGGATAAACTGTCATTCATAGTGGAGGTCAAGAACCGCATGCTGGAGGCATACGGCTCGGATGAACGTCTGGAACTGGAGGGCATATACCAGGAGGCGTTGGGCTATGGAAAGAGGTTCGGCCCTATGATAGCCGAGACCTCGATACTGATAAATGAGACCCTAGATCAGGGAAAGAACGTATTATTGGAGGGCGCGCAGGGAACCATGCTGGACGTGGAATGGGGCACTTATCCATATACT
>DAOVJP010000381.1 GCA_030673205.1 Thermoplasmata archaeon | reverse complement strand
CTTCCCCTCTATCCTATAGGCTCTGGCCATCTCGTCGGCGAAGCCGCTCACAGAGCCCAGTTTCTTGTAGAGGGGGAGTTTGGACAGGAGCTTTCGCTTCTTCTCTTCCATGACCGCTTCGGCTATGATCTGTCCGGGTCCCATGTCATCCAGGCTTCGTTTGTCGTATATGTTCCGGGCGAGGACTTTGCTCTTGACAACAGCCTCCAATGCCTTCGGTCCTCCCTCTTCCCAGAGTTCGGTCAGTACGCTGTTGGCAGTGTCCTCTGAGGCTATGACGCCGGTGGATATGGATCCCAACAAGGCTTCCAGCGCCTTCTTCTCTTCTTCGGTGCCATCCAGAGCTTTCAGGAGTTCCTCTGTGTTCTCATATCCCTTGCCTCCTGCCACCAGCGCTCCTTCGGCTATCAACCCGTTCTTCGCTTCCTCTATGGCCCTGGAAAAACCCTTCTGGTCGCTCAATGTGCCTATGTTATATCTCTTTTCCAATGATGACCGCCCCCCTCCACTCCCCTTGCTTTCGCCCCCCCACAGGACGCCGAGGTCCACCTCGGCCCTCAGATCCTTCTCTACGCCCTTTCCCGCTATGCGTCGCAGGAGAAGTATGCCTGTGTTCTTATCCTCTTTAAGGCATCTGGGGCACAATCTCACCCCCTCTCCAGTGGAGGCGAACCATATATGCAGGTGGGGTCCCCAGTCCTTTTCCAGGTGGTGGCAGAGGTATTCTCCTTCCTTTCGCACAACGGATATCCCCTCGTCCTTGAGCACCATGCCCACGAAGCCTCTGGGCGGCGAGGGTTCACGACCGGAACAGAACATACCACCGTCCACGCTGTAAACGAACAATTTGCGTTTCTTGGCCAGGTCGTGGATGGAGTATAATCGGTATACGGGATGGTCATAATGCTGCACCCCTATGAGCTTGTCCTTTGTGGTCTGCTCCCAGTATGCTATGCTTATCTCTCCCTGGGGGAGCCGCACGATGATGACGGAAGGAGGCTTGTCGCTTACTGCGAGCAACAATGTCCCCGCATATGCCCTGCCGAGCTTGTCCCCTTTCTTCAGGAGTCTGGTCAAGGCCTCTTCGTCCCCGGCGTATTGTCGTATGCGGGAGAGCATCCTCTCTTCTTTGATGAAATATCTGTCGCATCCCTTTGGCAATAACGGGCTGTGGTCTTTGGCTAACACCGCCGCTTTGGACGCCAGTTTCTTCTCCAGAGCCTTGGCTCCCGTCTTTATTCCTATCTTTCCCTTCCTTCGGCGGGGCATGGGCGGCCCTATCTCCCGAGTACCTTATTTAATTTTACCACGGCTTCCACGGCGCTCTTGGCCCTCTCCACCCTCTCTTGGGCCTGGAGGCGTGTCATTCCCGGGCCGGTTATGCCGAAGCCCACGGGCTTGTTGTATTCCAGGGAGAGGTCGGTGAGTTTCCTCGCCGCGTGCTGGATGACCATGTCGTCATGCTCCGTGGCGCCCTCTATGACGGCTCCCAGCGCCACCACTGCGTCCACGCCTTTCTTTGTCAACAGCATCTTGGCAGCCAGGGGCATATCGTATACGCCAGGGACATGGATGACGTCCCCCACCTCGGCCCCCAGGAACTCCGCATGCGCCTTCGCTCTCTCCAGCATCATCATGGTTATGTCGTAGTTGAACTCGCTCACCACTATTCCTATCTTCATCCTATCACCTCTTCTTTCCTCGATACTCTGTTCTTCGTTGCTCTGCTTTCTTTTTTCTATGCTGTTATCCCTCGTGCATTTGCTTTGAATTTGAACTTCCATCCTCCGATGCGCTTCCTCCCCCTTCACCAGCTGGCCCTGCATCCTCGAATCCCTGGCGCTGCCCGGTGCCCGCCTGTTTCACCATCTCCTCGGGATGGAATAGCATGAGATATGCGTTCTTGGCATGTTCCCTGCTCCTCCGAT
>DAOVJP010000151.1 GCA_030673205.1 Thermoplasmata archaeon | reverse complement strand
CATATCCTCTGTGGAGCCGAATTCGCCGAGGTCCCCCATATCATGTATCGGTATGTCCACCAGGTCTACGCCGTGCTCGAACATATATGTCTCAAAATTGTAGCTGGCCCTACGGATCTCCATGGGGGCATCCCTGGCCCCTGGCCTATATGATGCGGTCCTGTCGAAAGGGACGCCATATAACACATATCTCGCCTCTTCCATTCTGGAATCGGCGTCAGCGAATATCGTTGCCATGGTTATGTACCAAGCCCTAGACCTGGGTGATCTTCTTCTTGTCCAGTGCCTCAAGGTACTGGATCTCGTTGCCTGGCTCTAGTTTGTCCTTGAACTCCTCGGGTATGGGAACGGTGAATGTCTCGTATGTGTCCATGTCCATGAGCTGAACCTCATCCCCGATCAAAGCCAGGACCTGAGCCTTCCTTTTGTCCACCATGGGTATCTGCACTTTGTGGGTGACAGGGCTAACGAAACTCTTCTTCTGGCCGCTGAAAACCCCTAGGGCCACGATACGGGCCTTTGCTTCACCGTGCTTCCCGGGTTTGGAGGTGGAAATATCCTTTATCTTACAGGGCTCATCGTCTATAACCACATAGCGGTTCACTTTCAACTCTCTCACTTCGGCCATGGTCCATGACATGATAGACTCCTCGCCTCCCCCCAATGCAAAAGGGGTTTTTATGTGTTGTCTTTGGATGGTTCATGGTGGTGGGCTTCTTATTGTCCGTTGTTGGGTGTCATGGCGGCAGGCTCTTTGCGATCCCTTGTTGGGTGTCATAGGCGGGAGGAACTTTTTATAGACATATGAAGTTCAGGTGGAAAGGTGATACTATGCGATATAAGGTAGTGGGAAGCAATCTACAATTGGCGGTTTGTGAACTCCAACAGGGCGAGGGGATGTATGCGGAGGCTGGAGTGATGAACCATATGAGCGGCAACATGAAGATGCAGGCAGAGGCAAGAGGAGGTCTGCTCAAAGGGATCAAACGCAAGTTCATGGGCGAGTCCTTCTTCATGTCCACCTTCGAGCCCATGGGCGGGGGTGGCCTGGTGGCCTTCGGAGGCAACGTTCCCGGCACCATAAAGCCCATAGACCTCACCGGGGGACGGGTGTTCTTCATGCAGAAAGACGCCTTCTTGGCCGCCCAGAATGGAGTGGAAATGGACATGGCCTTCCAGAAGAAGCTGTCCGGCGCCTTCTTCGGGGGAGAAGGATGGATACTGCAGAAGATATGGGGCCAGGGGATATGCTTCATCCACGCCTGCGGAGATTTCGTCGAGATGGACCTCGCCCCCGGACAGACCATAAAGGTCGATACCGGCTCGGTGGTCGGTTGGGATGGCAGCGTGAAATTCGACATCCAGCGCGCAGGGGGCATAAAGACCTCGCTCTTCGGAGGAGAGGGATTATTCCTCACTTCGCTCACAGGACCAGGACACATCATTCTCCAGTCCATGAACCTGCGGAATCTGGCCGCGGCCCTTGCACCATTCCTGCCGCAGCAGAGTTCCGGCAACCAGGGCGGCATAGTGGGCAATCTGTTGAAGGGCTAATACCTGTCACATGTCATCGAGAGATCCGGGTGGACCACCGCTGTTCGTGCTAGTCCTAGCCGCCGTGCTGTTACTGGCGGTGTTCTTCATCTTCCCTGGCCTCCTGGGCGCCATAATAAAATTCCTGGGATGGGTATGCTGCTTCCTACTCTCCATAGTGCTGATCATCGTTGTCCTGGTATTCCTAGCGTCCATATTCTCCATACCCATATTCCTGGCACGAAAGCCGCCGAAGACTGATTATTACAGCAATTACCGTGTCGAGGATGTTGGAGGCATGGACGACGATCCGGCTAACAAGAACGGACCACCTGGCCGCCCTTGACCACAGCCTTCACACTACCCCTCTCTTTTGGATAGACCTCGTGTGCCGTCCAGTATCAGGTTCCCTTGGGGCCATGGACTCCTCGGCATTGACTATAACTAGATCGAACGGCACATCCACAGGGATGTGGACATGGAGGTTAAGAAGAAGGGAAAAAGAAAGGAAAACAAGGGACCTCCGGCCCCTCGAACCTACTTTTTACTCTAGGCAAAGAAAAAAGTGAAAAGACTAGGTCGGAGCACAGTGCAATAGAAGCATCTCCGCCTGCCTATTTTCTTCTAGACACAATAGAAAAAGAGAAAATAAGAAAAGGGTTGGTCTTTGGTCACTCGTTCACCGTCTACTTCAGAGGGATTTCCACGGTGGACTCGCCGAAGTCGATGATGAACTTGTTGTACTTCTGGGCGTGGGTTCCATCCTCTATGAAGTAAGTGTCCCCAGTTCCAATGTAACCATCAGCATCGTTGTCGTTAAATGTGATGTTCACACCAGTTAGTTTCGCACCAGTTGCGGCGTCCAGGATGTACCAGCTAACACTGGAGGTGTTCTCCACCGGAGATCCTTTGAGGCCGACGATCCAGCCCGCGCTGTTCTCATCCACGGTACCGGTCATTGCGGTTATTTCGCCTGTATCCGTTCCGATGTTCTGAACCATTACGAACAGAACAGCGGCCAAGACCACGGTGATAGCCACCATCAAGATGACGGCTATGACCGGAGACACTGCTTCTTTCTCTTTTCTCATGTACATTTGTTTTGTCCTCCGTAGAGCGGCACGAAACCACTCTACAAATACTCACTAATCAGGAGGATATATTTAAAGCTTGGCATAAATCGTTAGCAAATGTCTTATATTGAATACGGCAATTGTCGAACTTTTGCTCTTCTGGCTCAAAATTTATTATCAATGCAATTCAGTCCCATGCTGTAGCCCGTGAGCCTGAGAAACCTGGCCGCCCTTGACCACAGCCTCCACCAGGTTTATTCCAAAATGATAGCCCAGATGCAGATGGCCCGGGGCATCCAATATCAACAGGTCCGCCCTCTTCCCCACCTCCAGGCTGCCCCTGTCCTCGGATAGGCCCAGCGCATAGGCGGCGTTCAGCGTTGATGCGGTGAGCGCCTCGGGTGGAGTGAGCTTCATCTCCAAACAGGCCAGGGTGATGATCATCTGCATGGATTCGGTCCAACAATTCGGGTTCAGGTCCGTTGCCAATGCCACGGGCACGCCTGCTTCTATGAAATTCCTGGCTCGTGGATAGTGATGGGTCATGAGCACAAAGGGCGTACCCGGCAGGAACACGGCCGCTGTCCCACTGCGGGCCATGGCCTCTATGGCGTCGTCCGGCGTCTCCACCAGGTGCTCCGCGCTCCTTGCTCCCATCTCAGCCACCATCCTGCTGCCTCCGAGGGGAACGAGTTCATCCACATGGGCCTTGATCTCCAATCCCCTGTCCTTGGCCGCCTGCAATATCCGCTGGCTCTGTTCGACATTGAAAGCCCCTTTTTCGCAGAACACGTCGCAGAAACGTGCCAGTCTTTGACTGGCTACCACCGGCAAGACCTTTTCTATGACAAAATTTACATAGCCGTCCGGATCGTTCTTGTATTCCGGGGGAATGAGGTGGGCCCCGAGGAATGTGGGGACGAGGTCAACAGGGTGTGTTCGATCCAGTTCTCCTATGATCTCTAGGCTCAATATCTCCGTATCCATATCCAGGCCGTAGCCGCTCTTCGCCTCTGCAGTGGTGGTCCCATAGGCCAGCATCCTGTCGAGACGCTTGCGGGATTGGGCGAGCAGGCTCTCTCTTCCGGCGTTGCGGGTGGCTTTGAGCGTGTTGAGTATCCCTCCCCCCGCCTCCAGTATCTCCATATAGCTCTTGCCCTCTATCTTCATCACCAACTCCTTTTCCCTGGCCCCTCCGAAAATCAGGTGCGTGTGCGGGTCTACGAAGCCCGGTATGATGGTCTTTCCCGACGCATCCAAGATATTTTCCGGGGGCACATCAACGCTAGCTAGCACGTCCCGGGTGGGGCCGAGCATGGCTATGTTACCGTTCTCCACCACCACAGCGGCATCCTCCAACACGAACAACTCTCTCAGATCATCGCCCAGCAGCGGCTTTCCATCGGGGGATAGGGGGGTCGCGAGCTCCTTGGCATGGACTATAACTAGGTCGGGCATGGTTACCACAAGGGGAGATGGACATGGAGGTTAAAAAAGAGGAGGGAAAAAGGAAGGGAAAGGAAATGGATTATTTTTGGTCGCTCGTTCACCGTCCCTACTTCAGAGGAGCTTCCATGTTCGACTCACCGAAGTCGACGATGAACTTGTTGTACTTCAGGGCGTGGGCGCTATCCTCTATGAGAAAAGTGTCTCCACTCCCAATATAACCATCATCATCGTTGTCGTTAAACGTGATGTTCACGCCATCTATCTTTGCACCCGTTGTGTGGTCCAGAACGTACCAGCTCACACTAGAGGTGTTCTCCACCGGTGATCCTTTGACGCTGATGATCCAACCATCGTTATTCTCTTCCACGATGCCGGTCATTGCGGTCACTTCGCCTGTGTCCGTCCCGATATTCTGGACCATTACGAACAGGACCGCGGCCAAAACCACGGTGATAGCCACCATCAAGATGACGGCTATGACCGGGGACACTGCTTCTTTCTCCTTTCTTGTGTTCATCTGTTATGTCCTCCATGCGATGGTGTAGGACCACCCTGCAACTCCCTCAACCCTAAGATTATATT
>DAOVJP010000399.1 GCA_030673205.1 Thermoplasmata archaeon | reverse complement strand
GATGTAGGGAGAGAAGGGGAAGAGATATGGGGGAGAGGAGAAGGCGCAGGCGGGAGTGGGGAGGTGGGAAGAGGAAGAGAGGGGAATGGAGGTGTGGGAATGAAGGCGGAGGAAGGGATGTGGGGGAATGAAGACGGGGGAGAGAAGGAGGAGGCGAGCGGAGAAAGGGAAAAGTGAGCGGTAGCTATGCTTCCGGCAGCACCAGTTTGACCACTTCGTCCACGTCGTCCTTGTCCGTCCAGGTCCTGTTCTCCAGGGCGGCGTTGGCGTTGGCGGCTTTCATGAGCGATTCGATCCGGTCCGGTCTCTTGGCTTTTTTGCAGAGGCGCTCCACGTGTTTTCGTGTCTTTTTGGAGGGTTCGATGGTGGCCACGATCTTCCTGGCTCTCTCTATCTTGAGTGCTAGCGCCTCTTCTCTTGCGTTGTATGTCTGGTAGAATCCTTTCGGGTCGCGTCTGTATCCTTCCAGGCGTTTGAGTATCTCTATCCGCTCCTCAATATCCTCTAGGCTGTATATCTCCACTTTCAGGTCCAGGTTATGTTCGAACACTTCGGGGAATGGGCCGTCCTCAAGGTTGGCGGTGCCCAGCAGCGTGTATCCGCTCTTTACTGTATGGGCCATTATCTTTCCTATGGTGCCATCATCAAAGAGGTTTATCCTCTCCACGAACAGGTATCCTCCTGATGCCAGCTCCACCAGCCCCTTTTTCTGTATCTCTCCGAGGACGCCCTTTGCCTTTCCTCCGAAGAGTTGGAGGCGGCTTACATTGAGGGGCATCTCCATAAAAGGAACGTCGGCGGGGAGGAGGGATGCGCCGGAGTTCACCGTGGTCCCCTTGCCCGTCTCCCTGTTTCCCATCAACAATACCGTGTGTATAGAGGGGTTGGCCATGGCCAGGAGTATGGCCTTCTTCATTCTGGGCTGGCCCACGATGGCGGTGAAGGGGAAGGGCGGTAGTTCCTCCGCTTTGATCTTTATGGGGGGCAGAGCATCCAGGTTGGGCACTTCATGCCGTTTTTCGTAGAAGGCCTCGTCGCTCTCAGACAACCTCTACTCCCTCCTGGGCCTGCAACTCGGCTTCTTCATTGCCTTCGGCCCCCACTAATAGGGCAAGGGGGAGCACGAGGCGTGCGGCTTCCAGCACATGCTTCTCCACGGCCCTCTCCATCCCCTCGTAGCTGGCTATTGTGCGGGCCACGGCGGCTATCTTCATCTCGGTGTGATTGCCCTCGGAGCCCAGGCTCAAGCATATCCGGGTTACGAGGTCCATCTCCGAATCCCCTATCTGGACGTTCTCCAATATCTGCCGTGCATTGGCCAGTTGGAACTTTGCCGTCTCTCGGGCAAGGGACACGGCCCGTACTATGCCGTCCGGGTCCTTTCCGAAGTCCTGCTCGTATTCATAGGCCATGATATGCATGTCGATCCAGTCGTGATAATCGGCCTTTATGGCCATGGTGGACTGCTCCAAAAGGAGGGGGTTTATCTCCGCGCCCTGTTGACTCAATGTGCCTATCACCGGGAAACGGGCGCTGTGATGTTCGGTATACTCCATATTGCTAACCAGATTCTCTCCTCTCTTGAGCACATCGGCTATGGCCTCCGCCGCATCATCGTCCATGAGATCTATGTTCTCCACGAATATTATCCCTCTGTGTGCGAAGGAGAATATGTTGTATCCTATGACACGGGCTAGGAACAGCTTTCCCTTCAGTTCCTCCAGGCTTGTCTCGTGTGCCACCTGGACTATGGGAACCTCCCGCTCTTCCGTC
>DAOVJP010000155.1 GCA_030673205.1 Thermoplasmata archaeon | reverse complement strand
TGGAACTAATGCAAGAAGAGGATGTTGCGATTTGGATTCCAGTGTGTTGTATGGTGGTAGTGGCGATTATGGTGAGCCCGAGTTTTTTTTCTGTTGTGGATGGGCAGTCGTGGGCGATCGATGTGAACGAGGATCTTCCGTTTGTGCGTCTTTGGGAGACTACGCAGCCGGTGACGTTGTCCTTGACGAATGTCACTGATGAGACCATTTTGGTGGCCAAGTTCACCGTAGAAGAGATCCCTCCTACGTCCGAGTTTGATAAATATGGTCGTATAGACGACTATGTCACCTTCTTCGTGTTTACTGTGGCGGAGAATACTCCGGTCTCTTTCTACACGGGCGGCTCTATGACCCTTGAACTGTTCAGGATAGATCGCGGCGACTTCATCTCTGTCCCGGAGAGATGTTCGATAAAGGGCGTTACTCCCGGCCAGTTGTGGGATGGTAACGGGCTCTTGTTGTCTTTGCCAGACAGCAATACTCCTCTTTCTATCGAAGCCTCTTCCCCCGATGTTCTCGAATATTATGGTGTTACGGATAATGCCGTGTCTCGTTTTGGCATAATAGACGAGGAGGGTGTCGAGACGAGCCTACCTGCAGGCTCCGAGAAGCTGATAGTCAAGGGAGATACATATTCTGATTTCACGCTCCGGCTGAGACCAACGTCCACTGGGTCTCCCACCCATTTCAACTCGAATCTCATCGCAGCGGCGGGCCTGGACAGGACCGTGGATCCGGGAGAGACAGTGGTGTTCGACGGCTCCGAGTCTATCTCCTGGAACGGAGAGGTGGTGAACTACACGTGGGACCTCGGAGACGGGACCATGGCCTATGAAGAAGTGTTCTCACATGTATATCCTGACGATGGGGTGTACATGGTGAACCTGTCCACGGAGGACAGTTTCGGCTATACGGACGAGGATTCCATGGTGGTATATGTCAACAACCTCCCCCCTGCGGTCGACGCTGGCGATGACCTGATCGTCGAAGAAGATGAAACATTTGTTCTCAACGGCTCCGCAGCGGACACCCCTCTAGACCTCCAGTCGCTTAACTATACTTGGAAGCTCGGCGACGGCACCATATTCCACGAAACGGGTGTTGAGCACTCGTATTCCTGCGCTGGCGTCTATGAATCGGTGTTCCAGGTGTTGGACGAGGATGGTGCCATGGGCCTTGACACCGTGATGATCACGGTCCTGAATCTGCCTCCAGTCGCCGTGGCCGATGGTGGATTGTTCTCTCAGGCGGGAGATGCCAATGTTTGCTTCTTCAGCGCTGCTAATTCCACGGACACGCCCTCTGACATGGAGACCCTGATGTATCATTGGGATTTCGGCGACGGTACCACCCTCTATGGCAGGGAGGTCAGGCACGTCTATTATGGTGCGGGAGATTACAATGTTATCCTTACTGTGACGGACGATCAGGAAGCCAGTTCCACAGATATCTTGCCTATTTCCATCTCCTCCATCCCCCCTGTGGCGGATGCGGGGGAGAACCGGGTGACCTATACCAACACGCTCTTGGTGTTCGACGGCACGGGCTCCTATGACCCGGATGGAGAGATCGTCTCGTATCACTGGGATTTCGCAGACGGCCACACCTCCAGCGGTGCCCAACCCGTCCATTCCTATGCCGACGACGGCGAGTACATTGTTGTCCTAACGGTCACCGACGACGATGGTGTGACAGACACCGACACGTGTAAGGTGACCGTGTTGAACCAGCCCCCCGTGGCGTCTGCCGAGACTTATCAGAACGTCAACATCACCCTCCGGGTCGCGGGAAAGAAGTGGAACAACGTGACCCTTATTCTCTACGAGGAAGAGAGGATCGTGGGCGAGGTCAAGATACAGAGACAGCCAGGCGACCCCGATAAACAGAGCAAGAGCATAGACACCTGTCTCGACATCCAGAACTACAACCACATGATCATCGGATATAATGCGCTGGGGTTGGGAGACAACCCTGTTTGGGTGAACATGAGCTTCGAAGACGGCCTGTGGAAAGAGTTCAAGATCAACTTCAACGTGGCCACGCTCGAAGAGACCCAGTACAGGACACGGGATCTCAACGGAGTGTTTAGTGGAAAACCGATCACCTTCGACGCCAGCGGCTCCTACGACTCCGATACCAACCCCAACGATGCTATACCATATCTCCGGTATCTCTGGGACTTTGGCGACGGCAACACCTCCGCCCAACAGATAGCGACCCACACCTATGACCAGAATGGGGTGTATACCGTCTCTCTGACAGTCATGGACGACGACGATGCCACGGACACCAGGACATTCTCTCTGACAATAACCCGACGACAGCCCCAGGCCGCGATCACGCTGAAGAGCACCACATCCCAGGTCTACCAGACAGGGGTGAGCGAGTTCCAGGGAGACCCTGACAAAAAGATCATGTTCGACGGCTCCGAATCCTACGACCCGGACAATGACACGTTGACGTATCTCTGGGACTATGGCGACGGCGACACTGGAAGCAAGCAGGTGGACAAACACTCCTACCAGGACCCAGGGACCTACATCCTCTCCCTTACTGTGACCGACCCCCTGGGCAACAGCCATACGGCCTATGCCACCATCATGATAATCTCGGACGTATACCCGCCCATTGCAGTGGCAGGGACCGACCGGCTGGCGTACAAGGACAAGCCTATTGCTTTCGATGCTGCTGGCTCATATGACCCCGATGGAAACATAGTCGGATACGTATGGGACTTTGGCGATAACACAACGGCCACAGGATACAACGTCTCCCATTCATATCCCCTGGAAGGCGTCTACGTGGTCTTGCTGACCGTTGTGGACGACGACGGCCTCACTGGCCAGGATTCCATCACTGTCACTGTGATCAACGGCATCCCCATAGCTATTGCTGGCCCCGACCAGGCGGTCTATGAGGACGACACTGTCCATTTCGACGGAAGCGGTTCCTATGACCCTGATGGAGGGACAATGGAATTCCGATGGGACTTCGACTCCAGCAACGGCATCCAGATAGACGCTGTGGGCCCAAACCCGAGCCATGTCTACACGCTCGCAAGAACATATCTGGTCACCCTGACCGTTGTGGACGACGAAGGGGACAGCGTCACCGACACACTGGAGGTCCGGGTGTCCAACGTGCCGCCCACCGCATACGGAGGAGCGGACAGAGTCCTACTCGAAGACCAGTCCACGATATTCACGGGCACTGGCACCGACACCGCCTCGGACCAAGACCTCTTGACGTACAGATGGGACTTCAACGACGGGAATGTGGGAGAAGGAACGACGATTGAGCATACCTTCTATCAGGCAGGTACATATCGCGTGAAGTTCATCGTGACGGACGATGATGGTGCCATAGGAATTGACGAAGTGATCGTGGAAGTCCAGAATGTTGTGCCCACCGCAGCCGCAGGGGAGGACCAGATCGCCCTGGAGGATGAACTCGTTTTCTTCAACGCAACCGCCACAGACACGCCCTCCGACTATGCCTCTCTCATGTACCTCTGGGAATATGGCGACGGCACCACGGGAAGAGGGATCGCTTCATCCCACGTCTACAGGGAGGAAGGTGTCTATCAGGTCGTCCTCACCGTGATGGACGACAATGGCGCAGTTGACACCGACATCATATATGTCACTGTTTCCAACGTGCCTCTGGAGTTCCACCTGGACTGCCCCAGCGTAGTATACGGCCCGGTTGCCAGGTTCAACTGCATGGCTCTGGACACATATTCCGACCAGCTCGATCTGCTCTACACCTGGGAGTTCGGCGACGGGGCCACCGACCGCCGGGGGAATACGGTGCACACCTACGAGTTCTCTGGCTCCTACGTTGTCACGTTCACCCTCGAAGATAACAACGGGGCATTGGCCTCGGAATCCTTCCTGCTGGATGTCCACATGGACGCCGACGGAGACGGCCTTCCGGATGAGTGGGAGCTTGCACAGGGCCTTGACCCTCATGACCCCATGGGAGACGAGGGGGCGAACGGAGATCACGACGAAGATGCCCTGACCAACATGCAAGAGTACTGGATAACCACCAACCCCGACAACGGAGATTCCGACGGAGACAACATGTCCGATTCCGACGAGGTCTATTCATACTATCTCTATCGGCGGGTCACGATAGACAAAGCGCTGGAAGAAGTGGAAGACCCAATATGGATCTCAATGGTCGACTGCATCCCTAGCCGCTATGAGATCACACTGCTCGGAAGCGCAGAACTGGACATGGGCTATGAGAGCGTGCTCTCCACGGTCCTCACCCCCTCCTTGCACGTAGAGGGAGGCCAGTCCTCTTTGTCCTATTCCACCCAGACGAATTTGACCAGAACATTCGGAGGGATAGGCGTCTACAACATCACCTACACCATACAGATAGACATAATATCTCCCAGCCAAAACCCCACAATTTCGATAGCCGCCGAGAAATCTCTCTGGGAGAACATAGTCCCCTTCAAACTGGGGATAGACACGGCGATAATCACACGGCGCGGGATAGACCCCCTCAACGGAGATTACGAC
>DAOVJP010000196.1 GCA_030673205.1 Thermoplasmata archaeon | reverse complement strand
AGGACGGTACACAATGAAAGCAACCAAAGTAAGACTATCAAGCCTAAAGACATTAACAGACCACTACGATGCTATTGAAGACATTGAGAAAGACTATAATAACTCTCATGGTGGCCTTGATCGTTGGTTGTCTGGATACACCACCACACTCAAGACAGGCGCGGCAAGTAAAATAGCTAAGATAGAAGCTCGAATTGATAGACTGTTTAACGATGAATGCGACGACGATAACGAATACCCACCACCAACTTTCATACATTGGAATTCCACCCGATTTTCATATTTGTCCCTATTCAGGCGAGTTATATAATCGTTGTCCCTCTCAGCCTTTCGCTGAGATATTACAAGGACACCTGTACCCTTGCTAGAGAAGGGTATATACGAGCAATAAGTAAGGATTCTCTAACCCCTTTCGGCCTCCACAGCATTGTTCTGTGGGGCCATTTACATTTTCTTCTTTTAGAATTATACCAACACTTCCTCAGATCCCGTGCTTACCTCAACCGCATATCGTGGACAGTACTTCTTCCGTCCCCCTCTCCGCTCCTGTGCCTTCTCCCATGCTTGCTCTGTTATGAGTGCTGGCACGTTGTTGTCGCCTTTGTAGAGTGGTCTTTCGAGTATTCTTCCGATGGTTGTGTAGTTCCAGGGGTTGCCGTTTCTGGTTGGTATTTCTTTGAGGTTGAGCTGTCTAGCTATGCTGTGTAGGGTGCCGTCTTCGAGATACATGCTGTAGATCTCTTTGAGTACGGGGATTTCTGCGGGGTGCGGTTCGAGGTGGGCGGTTTCGGGGTTGTATTTGTATCCGTATGGGGGTGTTCCGCTCCATTTGCCCTCTCTCTTCCGTGCTTTGAGTCCCATCTGGACCCGTTGGCTTATGTTCTCAACCTCCATCTGTGAGAATCCGGCAAGCATGGATACGAAGAGCATTCCCTGTGTGTTGCTTGTGTCTATTTGTTGAGTTACGCTGATGACGCTTACGCCGATCTCTTTGAGGTCTTGGATAAGGTTGAGGGTGTCCACCATGCTCCTGGATAGTCTGTCTAGTTTCCATACGATGATGTCTGTTATACGCCCTTCTATTATATCGTCGAGCATTTGTTGTAGTGCGTCTCTTTTCATGTTTTTACCGCTTTTCCCTTCGTCCCGGTAGATTCTATGGCGTTTGATGTTGAGCTGGCCGAGATGCCCTTTGCAAGCCTTGTATTGCTCGTTGAGAGAGTAGCCGAGGACCTGTTCTTTTGTTGATACTCGGCAGTAGATGGCGGCTATGCGGACTGGAGCAGAATTTGCGTTCTGGGGTCCGCGTGCCGCCATCATGGGCTTATTTCCCTCCGTACCAGTCTATTCCGGCCAGGAGTTCTGGTCGGAGGTAGTAGAGCCAATCTTTGCCCATGCGTTCTGCTATGAGAATGTCTTTTTTGCCTTTGTTTCTGAATATTTTGGGTGCTTCGTCTTTGGTGAGTGCTCTGCGTTCCATGAGTTTCTTGACCATGTGCAGGGTCTTTGGGTCGTCTATGGTCTTCTCGAAGAGTAGAGGCGATATGTCCTGTATTGGCGGTTGGTCTCGTATTATCCGTGCTATGTCGGTTTTTTGTAGTAGTGGTTTGACGATTTCGTCTATGAGACGTTGGAGGTTGTCGGTGCTTCTGTTTCCGCAGTGTTTTTGTATGTGGGCGCGGTCGATCACGACTTCAACTCTGAGAGAATGGTGGGTTTTTGGATATATTTTGAGTTCGGCTTCCTTGTATGTGAGTATTATCTGTGCTCCCGCGAATTTGGTGTTCATAGTGCTTTTCATCTTCAAGCAGCGGGAATCGTAGATGAATGATTGTCCGTCTGGTCCGGTGAGATATCGCCAGAGCTGATTGCCCACCATTACGCTGTCATGGGGGTAGGTGAGAAGATCCTGGTTGACCTCCAGGTTTCTGAATGTTAGGTGGGTGTAGATGTTGGGGTTCTCATTTCCGTATGGTTGGTGTCCGAGTACGTTTTGGCAGATGAATTCGCTGATCTCCCATGCATGGGGGAGATATTCTCGATTCTCCGCTTCTATCTGCTCTGGCGGAAGTTTGCAAATGTCTGTGTGGATGTAGTTATCGTGATGTCTGCGTTCCATCCTGTTCTTCTTTATGTCAATGTGTCCGTTCTTGGCATAGTCTTCCTTCTGGAACTCTGTTGGGTTGCCGTTGATCCAGACGCTGAATGCCCCGTAGCTTTGCAGACTTACACCTTTTGCTTTTTGATGTCTGAATTTTCCATGCAGCCACCACATCCGGGGTACTCTCCCCCGTTTCTTTTCGGGGTCTTTCATCTCGTTTACGTGGCTTTCCTTGTAGAATTGTGCGTTCATCGTGGCTTCTTTCTTGCTGAGGCCGTATATCCGGGTATTCCCGTCGTTGGCGCTGGCCGCATTTAGATATTTGCTGGTAGCCTGTACCTCGTACTGGTCGATCATCAATGGTTGTACCTGGACCTCCATGCTATCCAGTCCTCCGTAGTGTTGTTTGTTCTTCGGGGCGGTTCTGGTATTGTAACATGTGGCTCCAGAGGCACAGGGCGAGCAGTGTGGTCATTGAGCGGGGCGGGAGCTGGTTGGATTGTATCTTCTCTTTGTGGTATTGGGTTGTGCCCTTTGGGATATATGGTTTGATAAGGGTGGTCCAGTAGAGTTGTCTGTGGTCTATCTCCCGTCTGCTGCACTCTGTTGTTATCCGTATGGTTCTGGTGCAGAATCGTCTCGGGATCGGGAGTTCTGTTTTCTTGAGCGTGTATCTGGTGCTTCCCTTCCAGAGTTGTTGATAGCCAGAGTATTCATCATATCTGGATACTTTGAACTGGTCTGTGGGCGGGTCTAAGAGGGCCTTTTCCAGTGCTGTGAGGCCGTTGGCTATCGCGGGGTGCATTATCTCCTGGAGCGTTAGTTCGCTCTCCTCGATGAGTTCCAGGAGGCTTGTTGGGAGGCTAAAGCTGTATGTCATCAATAACACCCCCATATTTTTTCCTGGTGGCCAGGGGGGTGTTTGATGGTGTGTTTTTGTCCTGATGGTAACACTATTTTATAAATAGCCCCTAAGGGGGAGGGGCCCCGCCGCCAGGCCGGCGGGGCGCTCTCCGGTGTTGTTGAAGAAGAGGGTTGGGGGGAGGTTGCGTGTGTGGAGAGCTTTCGCTCGTTGTCGTTGCACTGCATGGTCTCTGGGCCTCCTCTTTGTCTTAGGGCGCGGGTTTCCTGGTGAACAGGTAGATCACTCCGATCACCGCCAATATCAGTACCACCATTCCACAACATAGTCCGGCTGCCATCAGTCCCGTTCCGGTACTATCCGGGTTGGTGTTGCTTATGTCCGGTCCTGTGACGTTGAAGCTGGTGCTTGTGCCGTATTGTGGTATCTGGTTGCCGTTGAGGTCTATGGGTGTTATCGTGGCGGTGTAGTTGCCTGGTTTGGTGAACATGTATGTAGGTGCGCTTTCTTTTGGGACTCCGGTGTTTCCGTAGGTGGCGAGGGTGTGCATCATGCCTATGTTGGTCCAGGGTATTTCTTTGACGAGTGTTCCGTTCTGGTCGTATATTTTCCAGAGGAAGTTGGTGTAGCTGTCGTATCCATATGATATTGTTAGGTTGAAGCTGGTCTGGTCTCCGGTTGTTAGGTTTTCTCCGCCTGTGCTGTTGTGTATATTGGGGTGTATGGTGAAGTATTCGGGTGGCGGGTTTGGGTCTGGAAGTGGTCGGGGCCAGACGATCTCTCCGGGCAGTATTGCTACGGGGTTGGCTGAGCAGGTTATGGTGAATGTGCT
>DAOVJP010000166.1 GCA_030673205.1 Thermoplasmata archaeon | reverse complement strand
TCGCTGATGGGCATGTTCTCATCCCATACCTTTATCTCAGGCATGGGCACAGGGCTCTTCTCCGGCAGGGCAACCCCTATATCCGGGAACGTCTTGTGCCTCAGCTTTTCCAGGAATGCTCGGTGCTTTTCCTCTTCTCCGGCTAGGAATCTTAACCTGTCCTTGAGGAAGGCGTTTGTGACCCTGTCTGCCAGGTCTCCATATATCTCCTTTGCCTCGGCTTCGCTCTTTATTGCGGCGGTCAACAGGTCCTCCAACGTGTATTGGTCTATATCCAACTCAGTCGTCATATGTGCTCCTCCTTGCTCTTCTGCATCCTTTATCAGTCATCTACCAAATCCGAAACGCTCGAACTTATCCGCCTTGGCCTTGCAGATGGGGCAGATAGGGGGCGGGGTTTCCCGGGCGGCCAGATAGCCGCAGACGGTACACCTCCAAATGGGTATTCCCTCTTCATCCACGCCCACTTGTATGTGCTCGTGTGAGGGCTCTTCCCTCATAGATGCCCCGTCCACTTCTTCTACCCTTTTCTCCTCCTTCTCCTTCACTTCCATGGCTGCGTCCTGGGCTTCTATGGGTCGGCGCTCGGGCACTGGCTCCATTTTGGATGGGTCGTTCGACACCTCTTCGGAGACGAAGAGGGCACAATAGCACATGCCGTATTCGTTCACATCCGCATCCCGGTACTCACAGGGGCAGATGATGTCCGAGTCATATGCCTTCAACCCGCTGGCTATCCTGCAGGGGCAAGCCCCGTAGCCATATCGGCCATCGTTCTTCACAAGTCCTTCGATCAGATCGTCCAGAAGGTTGCGGTCTGGGCAGAGGAAGAAGCCATTCCTCTTCGCGTTCTCCTCTGCCCACCACAGCTTCGCTTCATCACCATCCATCATCCGGAGAGCGCCTCCTTGACCTCATCCTCTTTGAAGCCGATGATGACCTTCGCTCCCTGGTCTATCACGAGCGTGGGAAAGCTTCCACGGGGGTTGTGTTTCTTGACCTCTTCCCTGACGCTGTTCAATTCCTCTCCTGTCAATAGATCTACATCAACATACTCGTGTTCTACGTCCAACGCGCTTAGGAGGGCTTTCAGTTTCTTGCACCAGCCACACGTGCTCAACGTGTAGATCATTACTTGGTGTTCGCAATTCTTCCCCGGTATCTTTGTGCAGTTCATAATGGCACTATCCCCTTGTCGCAGTTCATTCCCCTGCCGCCCGGGGGGTGAACACCCGCTGGGCCATCTCTCGGTCCAGCATGAGCATACCCCTGCCATCTCCACCCACCATCTTGAGTTTGTCCACGTTCTCGGTGGCAGTGGCCTCTTCCTCCACCTGTTCCTCTATGAACCACTGAAGGAAGCTATTGGCCGCATGGTCCTTCTCGGCTATGGCCAGATCCATCAACTTGTTGATGAGTCCGGTGATATACCTCTCGTGTCCCAAAGCGTCCTCGAAGGCCTTTAGGGGGGTGGGCCATTCCGCCGGGGGCTGTTTTATAGCCAGGAGGGTGACCTTTCCTCCCCGTTCGTTGATGTAGTCGTACAATTTCATGGCATGCATCTGCTCTTCCTTGGCCTGGATACGCATCCAGTTGGCGAACCCAGGAAGACCGGAGTCCGAGAAATGGGCGGACATGGACAGATATAGGTACCCTGAGTACAGCTCTTCTTCCACTTGTTTGTTCAACGCTTCTTGCATCTTCTCTCCTATCATGTGTTCCACTCTCCTGTCGTCATTCTCCTCTGGTCATTCTATTATCGCCCATTCTCCTCTGGTCATTCTATTATCGCCCATTCTCCTCTTAGCTCTTCCACAGCCCATGGATGGTGCAGTATTCTCTCGCCGAAACGTTCTCACAATCACATGTGAATTTCGCTTCTGGCGGGTCGCCTGGTTTGAGGTATTTTCTCTCGGCGCCATTGCAACATATGAACTCTATCCACTCGATGTAGTGCTCCTCTGTCATCGGGTGAAGGGTGGAGCCGACCGTTACCTTCCAGCCCTTCTCCGTCCTCTCTATCACTGGCACATGTTTTTCTGTGGATGAGTCAGCGGTCTTCTCCTCCATGAGGTCCATGGGTTGGCCACAGCAGACCAGTTGGCCTGCGCCCTCGTGGAGAACTTCCACTATGTTCCCACATATCGTGCATTTGTAAATCTCTTTTCTACCTGTCATACTCATTCACCTCTGTTCATGTTCTCCTACTCACTCTCTAATCTCTTATGGCACAGCCACCAGTCGAAGCATTCATACTCTCCCGCCTTGGCCTTTTCCAATCGTTCCTTGGCGGTCTTCACATCGCTCGCAGGTGGTATGATAACATGATCTCCCACCATCTCATTTTCGGGCCAGTTGGCGGGCATGGCAACCCCGTTGTTGTCGGATATTTGCAATCCTTTCACTATCCTCACGACCTCGTCCATGTTCCTTCCGAGTTCCTGTGGATAGTATAGTATGGTCCTTATCTTCCCATTAGGGTCCACCACAAAGACCGCCCTGACGGTGTTCGTGCCCTTGCCAGGATGTATGAGGCCCAGGGTCTCGGCCACCTTTCCGGTATCGGCTATTATGGGGAATTGTATGTCCACGTCGAGCTTCTCCTTTATCCATTCCTCCCACTTTATGTGGGCGAACACCTGGTCCACGCTAAGGCCTATCAACTCGCAACTGAGTGCCTTGAACTGTTCGTATCTTTTCTGGAAGGCTACGAACTCGGTTGTACAGACTGGTGTGAAATCGGCGGGATGGCTGAACAGCACGAACCACCTTCCGGAGAATGCGTCAGGGAGGCTGATCATACCCTGTGTCGTCTGCACTTCTATGCTTGGAAATCTGTCCCCTAGAAGGGGCATGCCTGTGTTATCGTTCATTCTTCTTCCTCCTATACTATCACTATATCCATTCCATCATATCTTTACATTACCATCTTCATCGTGTTTTTTCTTTATCTCATCGGCCAGCTTGTCCAAAGCGGCGTAATCCCCTTCTGTCGGATACCCCTTTATCATCACTGGCTCCAATAATTCCACCTTCAGGTTCCCGAGCATGCCTGCGACCATCTCCACTGTCTTTCCGCCCCAGCCATAGGAGCCTATTACCGTCGCATATCTGAGTTTGGGCTTGAGTGCGTTGGCCAGGTAGGTGGCGTACACGGCGCTCGGATGCGGCCCGATAAGCACCGTCGGAGTGGCCAGCACCAGAGTAGCGGCGTCCACTAGGTCCATGGCCAGCTCGCCTATGTCTGTCGCCGTCAGGTCGTATACTTTCACCCTCGTTCCTCGGTCTATGAGAGCATCTGCGAGATATTCGGCCATCTTGCCTGTGCTCCCGTGCATCGTCACATAGGCCACTATCACCTCGTTCTTGACCTCTGGCGAGACCCATTCCTTGTAAGCGTCCAATATGAAAGAGGGGTTGTCATACATGGGACCGTGGCTCGGGGCCACTATCTCCACATCCAATGCTGCTATGCGGTCCAGGTGTTTCGGTATTATGTGTTTGAAGGGCATCATTATCTCGGCATAGTAGCGCTTGGCTCCAGGGTACACTTCTCCCTCATCCTTGACGTACATATCGCTGGTTGCCAGATGTGAGCCCAGGAAGTCACAGGTGAACAATATCCACTCCTCCCGTAGGTATGTGAACTGTGTTTCCGGCCAGTGTACCCAGGGGGCGATAATGAACTCCAGGGTCTTGTCCCCCAGGGACAGCGTCTCCCCATCTCCCTTCTCTATGAACCGATCCTCAGGAATGAGCAGATGCTCCATGAGCATGTTCTTGCACTTGGTGTTGGTCACCACCTTCGCTTCGGGGTAGGCCTCCAAAACAGCAGGTATGGCCCCGGAATGGTCCTGTTCGGCGTGGTTGGATATGACATAATCCAGTTTCTCCACGCCAATGCTTTTCAGGTTTCGGAGGAGGGTGGCGGTCTTCGCGGGGTCCACGGTGTCTATGAGGGCAGTGGCCTCGCTCCCCTTTATCAGGAACGAGTTGTAGCTTGTTCCCTTGGGGAGAGGTATGAGCTCGTCGAACAATCGCCTGTCCCAGTCTATGGCTCCTACTGAGTATAATCCTTCCCGTATCTTCCGTGGATTCATATCCATCACTCCACTTTCTCGAAGAATGTTTTGTCAACACCGCACAATGGGCACACCCAGTCGTCCGGTATGTCCTCGAAGGCGGTGCCAGGGGCTATTCCACTGTCCGGGTCTCCTTTTGCCGGGTCGTATATATATCCACATGCTGTGCATTTATATTTGTCCATATTCTTTTACCTCCTTAATTCTCCTTCTCTCTCAGCCCCTTCTTCAGACAGTCCTTGCAGGTGCCTTTGAAATAGCCATGGATCTCATCTATCATGTGTTCGCCGACGAGCATGTCCTCTGCGAAGGGGCAGGAGATATCGATATCGAGTA
>DAOVJP010000379.1 GCA_030673205.1 Thermoplasmata archaeon | reverse complement strand
TTCCAGGGGCGTGGTAGTCAGATATAGATAGGAGCTTCACATTGGCCTCTGGCTCTTGATGCGGCAGTTCCAGTATCTGTTCCAGCCCCTTTGGCGCTCCTACGAACTTGACCGTGGTGCCCTTCTCTGTGACCACCAGAGGGTATTCGAGGAAACAGTTCAACTCCCGCAGAGCATACTCCAGCATCTCAGATACTATTGGAGGATGGCAGAATTCCAGGATATAGAGCTGCCCTCTGCTCTTCACACCCACCTCCTTCTCCGTCATGGGGCTGATAGCGGTGAAATAAGATATTTCGTCCAAGAGGCCTTTGACGTCCTCCTCCCCCCTCCACAACATCTCCACTATGAGGGTCGAACGGTCAGGAAAGAAAGAGAGCGATTGGTGGAGGGTGATACGCTCTACCTTGCTGAGTATGATCTCTTGTTCTGCGGTGAAGAGCTCAGGAGGATAGAAAAAGATCTTCACCACCTTCAACTGGGGCATGATGCAGGAATCGATACTTCCGTAGATATATGTTGTGGTGCCTCGTTGGCAAGGACAGCATGGACTTGCTAAGGGCTCCTCCGCTCGCCTCACGGTCTGCCCACTCTTAGGCCGTTCATCAGCTAGTGGTTCACTCGTCGGATGGAGGTGCGCTTGCCAGTTCGTTCAATGGGAGGGCGCTTACCAGCTAGCGGTCCACTCGTTCGTCGGGTCTGCGCTCACCTGGATGAAGTATCCTTTGTCCGCGTCCATGTTGAAGTACGAGGTGAACGGCTCCTGGCTGGGCTCGTATTTCACCCAACCACCCGTAGTGTATTTACGTATCATGATCACACTCACGGCCGGGTTCTGTGCCACTATCTCTGTGGATGCGTTCTTGCAGCCCTCTGGGCCGAAACCGCCATCAGGACGGATCAGGTTTGTGGGTGGGCTTATGAGGTTGAGGCCGCTGCCGAGGGTTATGGTCTGCGGCGACTCGAACACCACGCCAGCCACACGCCACTCGTTTGTGGGGTCTGCGCTCACCTGGATGAAATAGCCCTCTTTGGCATACATGTTGAAGTAGGATGTGAACGGCTCCTGGCTGGGCTCGTATTTCACCCAACCACCCGTAGTGTACTTTCGTATCGCCAACACGTTCACACCCCCGTTCTGTGTCTGTATCTCCAACGTAGCGTTCTTACAGCCCTCGGGACCAAAACCGATGTCGGGACGAATAAGATCGATGGGCAGGTCCATGCCAACGAGATTCATCCCCGCTCCCATGACCAACACGGATTTAGCCAACACGGTGTCGTTGAACGCGTCGCCAACCTTTCTGACGCCGATCTTGTAATAGTACTCGACGTTGTCGTCCACACCCTCATCCGTGAACGTCTGCACAGTGGGCCCGATGGGGACCGCGTCACGCAGGATGGTGGGCGAAGAGAAGCCGGGGTCGGTATCCCTCATGAAGATATAGCCCACCACACCAGCCGTTATCGAATCGGTCCACGTCAACGTCACATTGGTACCATCAGTGTTCATGGCTATCTCCACATCCGTAGGCGACTCTAGGCTAACGGAGCCCACGGTGATCTCTGCACTGACCCAGACGCCACTGCAGTTGGCCCACAGCGTCCATACGCCATCTGTCGCAGCAACATAGTTACAGCTCAGGAACCTGAGATTGAAGGGCGTGAAAGTCGCTCCATCACCTGTCTCGAGTTCCCAGATAAGGGCGCATGTGGTGTTCATCAATGTTTCACCGGCATCGTCCCATCCTATGGCCACGAAATTCTGCTCTTGGCCCAAGCCAAGAGAACAGGAGACTGGGTCGATGCTGATATGGTGGAGCGTGGGGATGTTGTATATGACTATCTCGATGCCAAGTTGGTCGTTGGAAGCGTTCTCATCTGTGGCCAAAAGCGTGGTGATGGTTATGAGATAGTTGGTTTCGGTGTCGAAGTTGTAGTTCCA
>DAOVJP010000444.1 GCA_030673205.1 Thermoplasmata archaeon | reverse complement strand
GAGAAAGAGGGGGAGTTCAAATCCAAGGCCAGGCAGATAGTGAAACGTTTGACAGCCTATGAAAAGCTCAAACAACAACTAAAGGAAAACATCCATGAGCTGGAGGCTGTGAAGAACGAACTAGCGGAAGCCAAGGGCAAGACTGGGCCCAGAAAGAACGAACTGGAACAGCTCGGCAGCGAGATAGCGAAGGAAGAAGGGGCGTTGGATGAGAGAAAGACCCTTCTGGATGAGAGAGAGGATGCGCTCGACCTCAAGGTACAAGATCTGGCAGAGAAAGAGGAATGCCTGGAAAAAAGGGCGGTGGAGCTAGAGGAATCCGAAAGAAAGGTAACCATGCGGCTCAAGGCCATAGGGGAAGAGGTGCAGCGGCTCAAACGCAAGAGAGAGAAACTAGACCAGCAAGAAGCCCGTCTGAAGCAAAAGGGCGCACAGGGATAGTCATTGGATATCATGGTGTTGGTGTTATTATGACCGAGGGCATGGATAAGAAACTGATAGATTTCATGGGAGATAGCACGGGCATCGCCATCATCGGTCTGGGCAACGAGTATATGGGCGACGATGCCGCGGGAATGTTTGCGATAAGAGCTCTGGACAAAGTGGGTGTAGGCGCAAAACTGGTGGAAGCTGGCAGCGATCTAATGGGAGCAATGCACGAGGTAGGAGACCATGAGATACGAAGGGCTCTGTTCATAGACGCCGCAGGGATGAGCCAGGAGCCCGGCTCTGTTCGAGCGCTCGAAGAATCGGAGGTGGGCGGCAGATGCATATCCACCCATGATAACAACTTCCCACTGGCCCTCCGATACCTGCGCAGTCTGAACCCCGGCGCCAAGGTGCTGTTCCTAGGGATACAGTTCCAATCTCTGGAAATGCAGGAAGAGCCAACGCTCAGCCCAAAGGTGGAAGAGGGAGTGAGAGGACTAGTGGCCCTCATCGTGTCCGCCCTTTCGGCGGGGTTCGAGTGATCAGACGAACTTGACGTCTAGATACCAAGGAATTTCGCTTTGCTCATTCCTCTGTATCTTTCCATTCGATGTCCAGATAATGCGTCGAGCAGCTTATGCACGGATCGTACGCCCTAACGAGCATCTCCAATGTGAGCTCTATCTCCTTCTCCGTCTTGTCCAGTATTGTGGGTGCTAGGGCCTCCATGTCCTTCTGGATGTTTGCATGGTTCTGGTTGGTTGGGATGATGCAGTTCGCCTTGGTGCATATTCCCTTGTCATTTATGGTATAGTCATGGAATAATATGCCCCGGGGAACATCGACCGAGCCCACACCTCTCCCTGCACGGACGGTGACATTCGGTTTCTCTTCCTTCAACCCTCGCTCCAGGAGAATGTCGATCAGTTTTATGGAATCTTCGATGGAGTTGACATATTCGACGATCTGGGCCACGCTGTTCATGTATGGATTG
>DAOVJP010000029.1 GCA_030673205.1 Thermoplasmata archaeon | reverse complement strand
TGTCATAATACATCAATTTGGGAAAAGCTTCAACGTATGACAGGCCCTTGAGGCTGTCATATATGTCCTCGTTCTCCGATATGTGGTCGAACAGGCCCCGGATATCCTGGGGAGTGCAGCTGCCGAATACAGGACGCCCGCTGTCTGTTAGCTCATACGCTACTGCCAACGACCGGTTATCCTCCACTGCCTTGGATACCATGGTGGCTATGTTGTCTATGAAATAGGTCTCGTTGCCTGTTGCCTTGTCCACGACCTTGACCACGAGGCTGTCGTCCTCCATCTTCTCCGTGATGTTGAACATGCTGTCCAGGAAGGCCGGGTTTGCCAAGTCCTCCCCCTCTACCAAGACGTACACGGCGGAATATGAGCCCACATCGAAATTCTCCCTTATGTCGCGGTTGGTGCTTATGGACTCCCAATCCTCAGGCAGGAACGCCTCCACATTGAACTCCACCGGGACCATGGTGGCCGCGAACAGGCTGCCAACCACCAACACCAGCAACACTCCCATTATTGGGCGGGGGCGTTCCTCGACCAGGTCCGCGATCCTCTTCATCACCCCATCTATTCCGGGGGTGGGCTTGGGGGCCGCAGCCTCTCCTCCCCTCTTCTTGTCCACGACCAATCGGATGCTGGGATAGAATGTGATGGCCAGCACATAGGCGTAGGTTATGCCTAAAGCACACATGAACCCGAACTGCCGTATGGGGGGAACCTCGCTAACGACGTTGGAAAGAAAGGCCACGATGGTGGTGACGAATGCCAGGAACAATGCCGCGCCCACCTTCCGGATGCTGTTCCCGATGCTCTCGGACGTGTTCATTCCGCCGAACAATCCCTCCTGATATCGTCTACTGATATGCACGACATAGTCCACGCCCAGACCGACTATGAGAGGTATGACGGCCACATCCAGTATGGACAGGACAAAGCCGAAGGCGGTCATGGTGGCGAACGTCCATGCTATGGCTATCACCAAAGTGAGGAGGGGAGCCCAGACATAGCTGAAGTGTCGGAAGCTCCCCACAAGTATCACGGTTATGATGGCGACTATGCCTATTCCCAACATGACCATGGTGGGCTGAATGGTGCTCTCCATCTCGTGGGCAATATAGTATTCGCTGGTTTCCTGCTCCGTTATGTAGTGCAGGTCCAGAGCGGCTATGCTATCCTTCACCTGGCCCACTATATCCCTGAGCTCGCTCCTGCTATAATTGCCATCCATCTCTATCAATATCAACGTCCTGGATGCCGTGAAGTTCTCGAGATCGAAATCACTGCTCATCAACAAGCCGAAACTGAACTTCACCGCATCCGGCTCTATGACGACATCGCCCTGGCCGAATTGCCCGGGGTCGATCTCCCCGTTCATGATGGACTTGAGCAGATTGATCCGCCCCTGTACCCAATCAAGGCGGGTGTTGAGTATTGTGGTGTTCTCATCGTAGGTGTAGGAGAAGCCAAGACCATCTGCGTCGATGACATAGTGACACAGCTCGTTTATGACCACTGCCACGCTCTGCGAGCCCACCACTCCCTCGCTATCCTCCGCCGCCAATGTGATGTTGAACTGTTCGCGGAGAGCCTGTGGAGAAAGCACGTTCTTCCCACGGACACCCTCCACCTCCACCAGATGGACGTATGCATCCTTGCCGAAATATTCCTCGACACGCTCGTTGGCCTCCACTATCTCGTTGTCTGGAAAGAAGGTGGTCATGTCCGTCTCGTAGGTTAGGTTCTGAAGGAAATATCCGCTTCCGATGGTCAACAACAGGACAACGGCTATGATCGTCTTGGGCCTTCGCTGGACCCCCCCTGCAACATGGTGAAGCACTCGGTCAAAGCCCATGGGTTCACCTTATGATCAGTTTGGCGCCGCAGTCTGGGCATTTGAACTTGTATGGTTTGTGGGTGATGATAACGGATGTGGTGGAGCCGCATTTGGAGCATTTCACAGGCGTCCTCTCGCCCTCTATATTTTCCAGCCCTTTCTTCTCGCCCACTACCTCCTCCATTCTTTTCTTCTGGTGTGGTAATAGGTCCTTCGCCGCGGAGGCCGGTCCCAGGCCGTCTATCTCTATACCGCCGGATTCTATCATCACCTCTCCGGTGCCCGGCTGTCTGTCGGGTGTGGAGCCCTCCTCTTTCTCCATTCGGGGGCCGGGTGTAGAGCCTGCCGTGCTCCTGCGCTTCACTGCCACTACTATCACCACTACGACAGCCAGGGCTGCCAGGACCAGGACCAGATACAACATGGAATCGGGGTCTATTACGTTCGATGCCGGAGCAGATATTCCTATAAGGCCGGGGCTGCTAGCCATCGTGTCGGTCCCGGGCTGCCCTTCTCCTACGACCTCCACGGACATCTCGTAACTGCCCTCCTCCGAGGGAGTCCAGGCTAGTTCCACAACCTCCGTGCCGCCGGGGACTATGGCCCCAGAGGTCTGTGTGCCCACCTCTTCTCCGTCCACTATCAATCTCACGGTGGCCTGACCCGCTGTCGTGCCCTGGTTCTCCACAGTGACGCTTACGACGACCTCTTCGTCGGCAGGGAGATCGCCGGAAGGCCAGATCACATTGGCGATGTTGAAGAAGGTGCCGTCCCCCTCTTCTTTGCTTTCTAGTGCAAAGCTTCCGATCACGTCCCTGTTACCGTCATACATCTGTATGCGTACCGGCACGGGATAGGTGTCGGTATACGTTATCACAGTGTAGGAGCTCTCATTGTCTCCGTTGCTGTTCTTTACCAGGTAGCATTCGAGAGAAGCCGAGAGGGCGGGTATGTCGCCATGCCCCAGGCTCTCCGTTCTCAAGAACTCGCTATATGACTCCTTCTCTCCATCCGACTCCTTTGTCTTCGTCTCGTCGGACGAGTTGACGGTCACCGTCTCCTGCTCATACCCTGTCGAATACATCCACCAGTCGCCCACCCTGGCTTCCAGGAATCCCGGGTAAAGGCCTGGATGATCATATGTTATGTTGGTGAATGTGGAGCCCTCGGTAACGGGGGAACCGTCGCTCTCCACGGATTGTGTGGTCTCCGTGTACTCCTTCACAATGGTCTGCTGGTTGTCCAGGGGCCTCCAGCTATCCCTCTCCACGGTCTGCACCACCTGGATGGCTCCGAAGACCAGAGAACCGCTTTCGGTGGTGTGCAACTTTACGCAATCATACTGGTGGTCCGGGTTGTCTATGCTCTCGATCTTCTCCACCTCCACATACATCTCCGTGGTGGTCGCCAGGTCGAAACTGGACAGCTTGGAACTTGCCTCTGCTTTGTAGGAGTATATGGTGCCGATGATCATATCGGGCAATGCGTCGGGTATCTGGGGTCGCTCGCTCTCCACTATGTAGTCGTTGTTGACGAAGAATATGAGGTCGTCCTCGAACACGCTGCCATCGGTGTCCGTGGCCTTGACCAGTATCATCTCCTCCCCCGATCGCCCGGATATGGGATAGTTGATGGCCCATTCATCCCAATTCCCTCCTATTTGCACGGCTGATTGCCAGGAGGCGCCGTCGTTGATGCTGCACTCTATACTGGCAAAATCAAGGGTGCTCTTGTGACATGCCCCCTTGAACGTGTATGTGTTCGAGCCATCATGCCAGATGGTGGTCCCGTTGCTGGGGGAGGTGAACTTCACCAGGCTGTCCGGCGCCGCGTCCCCATATTTTGTGTCGTCCCTGTAATCGATGGCCAGGGATCTGTACAGTTCTATGGAGGATGGGCTGCCCAGGGTGGTGGCCAGCACCTTGACGGATACTTTGTTGCCCGAGATATCCCCCTCTGTAGAAAGACCTATCTCTGGCTCTCCGGTCTCGAGATTCATTATGTAGCATACGACATCCTTCGCTATATCGGAATAGTTGCAGAATATGGCATAGGTGTTCTCTGGCGTTCCCACCCCAAACACATAGTTGACCTTCTCATCAGTGTTCACACCATTCCCTTTGAGGGTCATGTTGAAATGCAGGGCGCGATCTGCGAGATGTCCCCCCACACCCGACTCCCATTCCGATTGCTCCAATGTGAAATCCAGTATGTCTATCTCCCCATGCCCGCTCGCCCCGCTCTGCACCCCCTCGTCGCTGATCTGGTACACGTCGCCATCCGGGTCTAGTTGTATCGCCAGATCCTGTGGTATGGTCACCGGGGTCGTTGCGGCTTCTCCGATAGGTAGTAGAACGAGTCCTAGCAAAAGAGCAGTGAGCAAAAGCGCCTTTTTCATACACGTCACCGGCTTTGAGTAAATGCAGCATGCTAATAAGGTTTGTGATAAGCATGGATACAATCATAGTATGGGGGATACAGTCCACGGAGGGGCTGGGGCCTGTGTAGTGGCGGGGAAGAGACACGGGAGCCTGTGGGGACGGAGGAAGGGAAGAGGGAGGAGGGAAAGAGGCACGGGAGCCTGTGGGGACGGAGGAGGAGGAAAAGAGAGACGAGAGAAAAGATCGCAGGACAGAGAAAGGAAACCGTTAAGAAGTGTACGCCCATCTCCCTATATGTTCCCGAAAGAGAAGATGCAGCACCTTTTGGAAGAATACGACCCAAAGGACATTGTTATTGCAACCGTCTGCTCCCATTCCAGCCTTCAGATATTCCACGGCGCCCGCATGGAGGGTTTCAAGACCCTCGGCATAGCGCTGAAGGAGCAGCCGAGACACTACGACGCCTTTCCCCTGGCCAAACCCGACGATTTCTTGATCGTGGACAGCTACCAGGATATCCCAGGCCTCGCGGACGAGTTGGTGGCACGCAACGCTGTAATCGTTCCCCACGGCTCCTTCGTCGAATACCTCGGAGCGACCCAGTTCCAAGAACTGAAGGTGCCCACATTCGGCAACCGAGCGGTGTTGGAATGGGAGAGTGACCGTGAGAAAGAGCGGGAGTGGTTGGAGGGCGCGGGCATATCCATGCCTCAGAAGGTAACTGACCCGAAGGATATCGACAAACCGGTATTGGTGAAGTACCATGGGGCCAAGGGAGGCCGGGGTTTCTTCATAGCGAAGGACTACTCCGATTTCAAATTGGGCATAGATTGGAACGAGAGATATTCCATCCAAGAATATGTGATGGGAACACGATACTACCTCCATTATTTCTATTCTCCAATACGGGAAGAAGGGTACAAGCTCAGCAAAGGGACGTTGGAAATGCTAAGCCTGGATCGGAGGGATGAGACGAATATCGACGAGATGTACAAGCTCGGAGCACAGGAGGAGTTGAAACGGCTGGGCATATTCCCATCCTTCGTCGTCACTGGCAACGTGCCGTTGGTCATCCGGGAGAGCCTCCTGCCCAAGGTCTTTCAGATGGGGGCGGCGGTGGTGGAGAAAAGTCTCGAGCTGTTCGGAGGGATGCTAGGCCCGTTCTGCCTGGAGAGCATAGTGACGGACAAATTGGAGTTCAAGGTCTTCGAGGTCAGCAGCAGAATAGTGGCTGGCACCAACCTATATCCCTCTGGCTCCCCATACAGCGATTATGTTGAGCCGGGGATGTCCACAGGGAGGAGGATAGGGAGAGAGATAAAAGAGGCCGCGGAGAGAGGGCTGCTAACGGAGATATTCACGTAGGGAGGAGAGGAATGCTCAACCTGGTGTTGGCCGACGCGGAGTTGGAACTCGTCCCGGAAAAAATCATGGGGCATCCTGCCGTGCGCAAGAACGCGGAGAAGAGAGGCAAGAAACCCGCCCTCACACTCCTGGATTCCGGCCTCCACGGTCAGGCCCTGCGAGGGCTTTCCGACGGAGAGAGAAGGGGGAGGCCGGACATCGTTCATTTCTTCCTGCTGCTGGCCCAGGATTCCACGGCCAACATCGAAGGGCATTTACGGGTCTGGGTGCATACGAGGAACGATGAGGTGATACATATCTCTCCAGAAACGCGCATACCACACAACGCTAGCCGCTTCTTCGGGTTGATGGAATCCCTTTTTCAGAACAGAGTTGTTCCGAACAAGGACAAGCCGCTGTTGCGCATGGAGAAGATGGACCTGGAGGGGCTGTTGAAGAAGATCGATGGGAAGAAGATATGTTTTCATCCCGACGCCCCTATCGTACCGCTGCAACCGCTTTTTGAAGAAGAAAAGGAGAAAGGAGATGTCACCATTGTCGTTGGGGGTTTCGCAGAGGGAGACTTCCTCTCTCCGGTGTCTAAGATGGTCGATGATACCATATCCATCTATCTCGGCCTGATGAAGGTGTGGACCGTGGTCTCCAAGATATTGGTGAACTATGAGAATGCCGCGGGCCTTACGGGTTGTGGAGAGGGGTCTGCCTAGACCTTATGTGGGTGCCACGGCCCCTGCATACGTCTTCATATGCCTCTTACCAATACTGTTTTGAAATGGGGTCGGGCGACCTTCGCCAACTCCTCCAGTTCGTCGATCGAGAAGGGTTTTTCCTTCTCGAAATCCGGGTTCAATGTGTTCCTCGGGACGAAATTCTGGATCGCATATATCTCCGCCCCTTCTATGGCGGCGACCAACTCCTCCATTATGCGGACGTTGTGAAATCTTGGGAGCACGGTGGTGCGGAACTCATATCCCACGCTGCCCTCCATCAATAGCCCTATGCTCTCTCTTATCTTATCCAGATCTACGTCTACCCCGGCGACCTCTGAATATCTGCGATCTAGCGGAGCTTTTATGTCCATGGATACGAAGTCCAAGAGCCCTTCGTCCATCATCGAGGCAAGCATATCCGGGTTGGTCCCATTGGTGTCCAGTTTTATTCCCATGCCAAGCGCTCTTATCTCCCGCATGGTCTCTGGCAGATCCCTATGCAGTGTCGGCTCTCCTCCAGTTATGCAGGCGCCGTCCAGAAAATCTTTGTGGCCTGTTAGATGAGCTTTTATCGTATCCCATGGGATGGTGTCCACTTCGTCAGGTTTCAACACGAGGGAACTGTTGTGACAGAAGGGGCACCGGAAATTGCAGCCTGAGACATATAGGACGGACACGATCCTGCCGTCCCAATCCACTAATGAAGATGGAATGAAACCTTTGAATACCAACCTTTTCCGCGGCTGAGCCTCATTGTTTTTGGGCATGCTAAGAACCTCCGAATGTGCTATTTCCATGCACAACCGATATTCCTCTTCCCCTAATAAACCTTACTCTCCCTATTCTGGCACGGAGTTGCCTTCCATCGTTCCCTTCCCCTTGCAATTTTTGCAGGGAACGGTCACAAACCCACTTTTCATCCGGTCTATACCGGTCCCATAACACTCGGGACACTTCTCTCCCATGCTACCATAAAAGGGTGTCGAGGATTTTAATCTTTTGGCCCGTTGGACATATTGTGCAACCCTACAAATTTTTGATGATCTCGATCCTGGCATACGACAGGCCGATGCGTGGGACTCTCTATACCGTGGGGAGGCTCTTGCCGTAGGCGATGCGGGCGAAAACGATGAACCACAGGATCGGTATTGCCAATATGGCCACAGGTTTTTGCCAGCCTGCTACTCCTATCACCATGGCCACCATTATCGCGAAGCTGAGTATCTCGTGGACCAGTGCGTTTTTCTTTATGGAATCCCGTTCCCATATCCTGGGGGTTATGCCTCTAAGTGTAATGAGCCAGCCGAACATGAATAGACCGATGACAGCGATCTGCAGCTCCTTGAAAGCGTAGTATCCAAGGCATACAGGCAGGACTATGGCAGCCACGAAGGCGCCTTCTGTTACCCCCTCATAAGCCCACCAACTAGCGGTATAGATTATCCTTTTTCCCTCCATCTTCACCCCGAACCAGGTCGGCAGGGTCTTGGCCCGTACTGCCTGGTCGTTCTCCAGATCCTTCATTCCTCCTCCAATGCTGTTGACTATTGCCAGTCGCATGAGCCACATGAACGAGAGCACATAGACCAGTGGCCTCAGTTCCCAGGGCGAGCTGGATGTGATGGTCATGCCTCCCAGCATGCAGACCATGGCGGCCCACACCCCCTCGAAATAGTCGACCCAGTAATGCTTCTTGCTGTTCAGATTGTACATGGCTCCCATCCCGACCGAAACGGTGTACCACAGCGCCGCTGCCCATCCCCACAGTGCAAAGATATAGATCAAAGCGAATATCCCTGATAGCCAGCATATCCAGACCGCCTCCCTCATGGTAACGGTCCTTGCGACCAGCGGCTTGGTGGCCAGCGACTTGGACTCTCTGTCAACATCGACATCGATATACTCGTTCATGACCAGGGCCAGCACGTATGTCATCACAGCAGGCGGGAAGAGATAGAGCAAATGGTGCCACGATACCGCTGTGCCGCCCTGAGCAAGGGCTCCTATGGATATGAGCAGCCAGGCACTGCCTGCGGCCGGTATCCTGGAAAGCTTGAGGTACTCTCGAAACTTCTGTATCTTGCTCAGTGTCATCGTTTCTTGTAACGTCTTACCCGTTAAAAAGGACATCTACATTGATCTTGGGTCTCACAAGGGATCTAGCCCTTAAAAGTCTAGCTAACGAGCTAGGCGGTTTTTACACGGCCGATCTATTGGCCTATTCCAGAAGGTCTTCCGAGAGGGGGGGCTCCTTTCTCACCGTGACCCTCTTTGGAAAATATCTCAGAAGAACGATGTCCGCCACCGACTGCACCCATCGATATGGAACACTGACGCTCTTGGATTCTTCGACCAACAAGGGGTTGGTGCCGCTGATGAACAACCCATCGACCCTGTTGCTATCCACATCCAACACTACGTTGTTGACATTTCCAAGGAACACACCCTCTTTGGTGTAGACCTGCAAACCGATGAACTCAGAGATCTCCTGTAGCATCAGATATCCCATATGCCCTATGGCTGGAGCATTCTTAAACTTTTCTCCAGCGGAGGGCGACGACAACTGCCAGGCCCACGGCCGCCATGACGAGAGTGATGTTCAAGAGGGGGAGTTCACGTTCATCTCGGGGAGCAGGGATGGCGTTCTGCTGGTCCTCTCCCACGGCGCCTGGGTCTAGTTGATCGGAGGAGGGGGGAGAAGAGGATAGGAGGGATGCGGAGGATTGGAACACCTCTCCTGTAAGAGAGCTGTAGAGCAATACCGCGATCCCCAAGGCATCCACGTTCTGAGTGTCGGAGGGCGTGGAAAAATTGCGGTATACGGAATATTCCCCTGGCTGCGTTATGGCCTCGGGGCTCAGAATGGCCCGGACGACATTCCTATATGTTCTGCCATCGTAGGTGGCCTGGGTCTCATATACCACAAAGCGAAGCTTCAGACCATCCGTGAAGAGCGCGTCCATCCCTATCGCGGCCTCCGCGCTAAGCTCATCGTTCGTGCGGGCCAGGGATGTCTCCAACGATGCTTGTGTCGTGTCCGGCCTCCCGTTCACCGCTGATATGTACGCGTCCTCGCAGGATTCGGTGAAGCGATCCTGGGAGCCGTAGCCAGAAGGATCTGCTCCCGGTAGTTTGACCGCGCCGTCCACCATAACAGCCGGCGTTCCCGTTATCCCATAGGCTTCTGCCAGCGCATCCCCCTCGGGGGTGTTCCACCCTGCGATATCCGCGGACCATAGGTGGTATTCCAGGACCAGCGCGTCGGTGGTCGCTGTCACCTTGGGAATGGCATCCTCCGCATGCGTGCAATAGTGGCAGCCCACATAGACGAAGAGCTCGGCCACCGGCCTCTTGGACGTTGTCGTCCCTCCCTCCGCTGGCGCGGCTGGAACCAAGAGCGCGGAGAGCATGAGGAGTAGGGTTATGGATAGAACGAAGGCTTTATTGTTCATCTTTCCCACCTCCTTCCTTCTCCCCTACCGCCACTTCCACCTTCGCTCCTTTCCTTTTCAAGGACAATGCTATGACCACCGATATCACCACTGCCACGAGCCCTACCGCCACTTCCACCTCCCGATCCGAGAGCGCGTGACCTGCCGCTTCTGAAGA
>DAOVJP010000043.1 GCA_030673205.1 Thermoplasmata archaeon | reverse complement strand
GTACGTCCAGGGGCTGGGTCCGCAGGTCGATCTTTATGACCCGGGAGATCAGAGGGGAGACTATGTTGAATCCGGGGTTCAACGTTCCTCTGAAACTCCCCAATCTTTCGTACAATCCCTGTTGATAGGGACGGATTATGTATATCGCGGACTTGGCCAGGTAGGCCATCAATATCAACAATAGCAGCGCGAGCATTATCCACATTTCAACCGTCATTTTCATTCCTCCTTCTGGGTTTCCTCTTCTGGATTCTCTTCTATCAGGCTTCCTTCTACCAGGCTGCCTCTATCTTCTACTAGGCGCCCTCCATTAGGCCGCCTCTACCTTCTTTGACGGGGGCCGCTGCCCCTCCTGATGCACAGGACGCACCGTGACATGGACTCCCTCGCTCTTCACCACCTCCACCTCCGTTCCGGCGGAGATAGGATGGTCGGAGGTGGCGCTCCATATCTGGTTGTTTATCTTCACCTTTCCTTTGAGACTGTCCATATCTATGTCCACAGTGACCTTACCCTTCTTACCCTTCAAGGAGGTCGCCGATGTGGTTATCGGCGGGGCCACCGGGCCGAACTTCTTGTAAAACTCTATCGTTAGTATGAATGTCGGGATCCCCACCCCCACCACCAGCAGCGGGGTCCACCACGACTCCAGGGCCGGGGGATAGACCAGACCGAGGAGGCCCAATGCCAGCATGACGGTCCCGGGGATAGCGATGAAGAACCCTGGGGCGAGCACCTCGGATATGAGCATGAATATGCCAAAAACGATAAGTATTATCCCCAATTCCATATCATCACATATGGTACATGCCTCCAGTGTTATATCTAACTTTCGTGGGCTGTGGCAACACGAGTATGCCTGGGATAGTTATTTTATATCCTTCAGCATATCCTCTGCATGAGGCAATAACCTTGTCTATATGGACGACCAAGACCAAGCTGAAAGTTTTCGCTGTAGCGCTCTTGCTCCTGTTCCTTTTCAGCATGATCGGGTTCTTCCTCATAATGAGGGCCGATGGCAATGATGTCAACTTCATCCAGGCCCTATATTGGACCGTCATAACCCTGGCCACCCTGGGATATTATCCCCCAAGCGTGGCCCTCACCACAGATATGGGTATGGCCTTCACCGTGGTGGTGGTGATCTCCGGCGTGGCCGCGATATTCGTGGGCGTCCCATCCATCGTGGCCCCCTGGTTGGAGGACAAGCTCAGGAGAGCGGGAAAAGCGAAGAGGGCTCCCATACCCTTCGGGGGGCATGTCATAGTGGCCGGTTTCAGCGATACTGCCCGACATGCGATACAGGAGATGAACAAGAACGGCTTTGCCTGCGTGGTCATAGACAAGGACAAGACCGCCATAGAGGAGTTGGAGAACAAAGGCATACCCTTCATCGTGGGGGACGGGAGCGAGGACCAGACCCTCAAGGCGGCGAACATAGATACCGCATTGGGGCTGGTGGTGACGGGAAAGGACGACAAGAACATATTCGCCTGCCTCACTGCCATCAAGCTCAGGCCGAACCTCCCCATCACAGCCGTGGCCAGGAACCCGGAGACGGAGAGGCTGCTCTATAAGATAGGAGTGGCAAAGGTCGTCACCCCGAAGAGCGCTGTCGGTAGGATGCTGGCAAAAAAGGCCTTGGGGAGATATGATGCAGACCTGGCCGAAGGAAAGAGCATTCTTGGCAACTTGATGATGAAGGAATATACTCTTGACCGGGAGAACGCCGTGGTGGGGAAGACATTGATCGGCTCTGATCTTGGGAGTCGCACTGGCGTGGTGGTTATCGGTGTGTGGAGGGATGGGGACCTGCACGCCTCGCCGCCGCCCGAATTCTCCTTCCTTCAGGATGATATACTGATCGCCCTGGGCACTGGCCCTCAGATCCTCGCATTGGAAAATCTGTTCGCTGGCGTTGAGGGGGTGGTATCCTGATCATCATCTGCGGCTATGGGACCATAGGACGCAGCGCCGCCCAGGAGATCGGCGAGATGGGCGAGGAATGGGTTGCTATCGATCTCGTATCCGAGAGGGTGCCGGAAGGAACGCCTCTGGTGATCGGTGACGCCGGGAGGGAAGAGGTGCTCAAGAATGCGGGCGTCGAAAAGGCCAGGGCGCTCATCGCCACCACCAAAAGCGACGCTACCAACGCCCTCATAGTCCTCATGGCCAAGAGCATAAACCCGACCCTGATGGCATTGGCAGTGGTAAAGAGAGTTGCCAGCATAGATAAGCTATACAAGGCCCAGGCAGACTATGTGGTGAGCGATGCTATGATGGGCGGGCGGCTGGTGGCCAAGAACGCCGTCTCCCCCTATATAGGGGATTTCATAGAAAGCATAACTCTCTCCAGGAATGTGGAGATAACGGAGATGATGATCCCCTCCAACAGCGATATGATAGGAAATGCCATACAGAACTCGGGAATAAGGGAGCATACGAGGGTGAACATAATAGGCCTGAAAAGAGATAATAAGATGACCACCACTCCCCGGAGCTCCACCATTCTCAAGGCCAGGGACAAACTGATCGTCATCGGGGATACGAAGGGAATAAAGGCCCTCTCAAAGATGCTCAGGGGGCAGTAGATGGACAGATACGCTCGCCATCTATCGCTACTTGAGCTGGGGCCGAGAGGGCAGAGCGCCCTGGCAGGATCGTCCATGGCCATAGTGGGCTGTGGCGGCCTGGGGGCAGCGACGGCCATGTATCTGACCCGAGCGGGAGTAGGCTCGCTCACTATCATAGACCGCGACGTTGTGGATGAGCACAACCTCCACCGCCAGATACTCTTCTCTGAGAAGGATGTGGGAAGACCGAAGGCGGTGGTGGCCAAAGAATGCTTGGAGGCCATTGACGGGGGTGTGCGGATCGTTCCCTATCAAAGAAGCCTGGACCCCTCCTCCATTCACCTATTGAAGGGCGTGGATGTCATAGTGGACGGCACGGACAACCTCACCACGCGGTTCCTCTTGAACGATCATTCCGTGAAGCACAAGATACCATGGGTATACGGGGGGGCCGTAGCCACTGAAGGAATGAGCGCTACCTTCGTTCCCCCCGGCCCGTGCTTCAGATGCCTTTTCCCATCCATGCCTCCGCCGGGCAGCCTGCAGACCTGCGAGAGCGCCGGGGTGCTAGGCCCCCTGCCACCATTAGTAGCGGCCATCCAGGCCACAGAGGCAATGAAGCTCGTCACCGGCGCCACCCCGAGAAAGACCCTGCTCTACATCGACCCCTGGCAGGGAGTGTGGAGAGAAGCGGAGTTGGAGAAACAGAGAGATTGTCCCTGCTGCGTAGGGGGCGAATATCCATACCTGGACTTGGACAAAAAGGATATGGTGACCAAACTCTGTGACGGGGGGAAGGTGCAGATCGTTCCTTCAAAGAAGGCAAAGGGGCTGGTGAGAGCACTGGAGAAGAGATATCCGCAGGGGGCGGTGCGGGACGACATGTTCGTGTTGAGCGTCAATGGCATAGAGCTCGTGATCTTCGATGACGGCCGGGCACTGGTCATGGGGGCCGGAGAGGAAGAGGCGAAGAACATCTATTCCAGGTTCATTGGGTGGTAGGGGCGATAGAAAGAAACAAAAGGCTTGGAGAACAAAAACCATAATACCCCCTTTCTCCTTTCCCCCCTCCGAGGAATATTCCATGCGTCTCTACAAGAAGGGCAAGGTGAAGGAGGTCTACGAGATGAGCTCGACCTCCTTTTTGTACAGGTTCACGGACAACATATCCGTGTTCGACAAGATAGTGCCAGGCACCATACCTCATAAGGGAGAGAGCTTGTGCAGGACCAGCGCCCATTGGCTAGGGGTGGCGGAGAGCATCGGCATACACACAGATTTCAAGGCGCTCACGGGACCAACGGAGATGGAGGTCCAGCGTGTAGATATCATAGATGATTATGATAAGATCGATAACACCACCACGAACTATCTCATACCATTGGAGGTCATAGCGAGGCACTATGTCGCTGGCTCCATGCTAGATCGTTTGAAAGCGGGAAAGGTGAAGCCAGAGGAGCTTGGTCTCAGCAGCTTCGAATATGGAACTCAGTTGCCCCAACCCTTCATAGAGTTCACCACGAAGCTCGAACCCGTTGATCGGCCTATAACGGAGGAGGAGGCAGTGGAGATGGCCGGACTCACTAAGGACGAGCTGAACGAGATCAAGGAGACCACCTTGCGATTGGATGAGAGGATGGCGACGGACGTGAGGAGAAAGGGGCTGCTGCACGTGGACGGGAAGAAGGAATATGCCTTTGACAAGGAACGGCGGCTCATGATCATCGACACCTTTGGAACGGCGGACGAGGATCGGTGGTGGGACCTAGAGGCCTATGAACAGGGCATGTTCCTGGAGTTCAGCAAGGAGCATGTGCGCCAGTATTATCGGGACACGGGCTACCACCAGCGCCTCATGGATGCTAGAGAGAAGGATGAGAGGGAGCCGGATATACCTCCACTCCCAGACAAGGTAGTGGAGAAGGTGAGCACCCTCTACGTGGAGATGTACAAGAAACTTACAGGCATGCCTTTCTAAGAGGATTCTATCATCTGTGTGACGAGTTCCCTGAGATGCATAGCCTTATCGTGGTCAGGTGACCGCCTGATGAGCTTATTCAATTCTCGTAGACATATATCGTATCTGGCCAAGGCGAACAATGCCATGGCCTCATTATACAATGCGATCTTGTCAAAGGGATGACTCATCAACGCTTTCTTGTAATTTTCCAGTGCATCCTTGAAATTCCCTTCGGCGAAGAACGCGTTGCCCACGCGCACATATATCTCTGGCTGGTGCATGGGGGCGCCGACCTTGGCGTCCAATTTATCCATGATCCTTCTGGAAAGAGAGACCAGCTTCTTTTCCGGTTCGGAGAGGTGTATGGCGCCCCCTGACTCCGTTTCCAGAGGAAGGTTAAGCAACACAAGGGAAGAAGAGATCAGTTCCAGGGCCCAATCGGGCGTCTCTGATGAGAGCGCCGCCTCCTCCAACTGCCCAAGGGCATGTTTTATCTTCTTGTCCCGGTTCGCATAACTCTGTTGTTTGAACTCCGTCTGCTTCTCGGCAGAAGCGTCCCGTTTATCTCCGAATATCTGCTCCTCAAATCTATACCCGCATCTAGGACACGTCCCTTCCTCCGTCTTACCCCCACAGATAGGACAATCCTCATCGGTCATCAGATAGGAATGGCTTCAGTGGTTTATAAGCCTTGGGTGAAATAATTCTGTTGAACTGTTGGGTGACAGTTGGAACCTGCGAGAGTGAACACATGTTCGCGACACTGAAGGAGCTACGTTCCCCCACACCTCTATTCTTCCTTTTCTCCTTTAGACACTGCTCCCTTTGTCTTGTCCATACCTTTCTTCCCTGCATCGACGGTCTTCTCCCCAACCTTCTCCGCGACATCTCCCGCTTTGTCCCAGCCCTTCTTACCTACTTCCTTGCCCTTTTCCCAACCCTCCTTGCCAACTTCCTTACCTTTGCCCCAGCCCTTCTTACCTACATCGACGGTCTTCTCCCCAACCTTCTCCGCAAAGCCGGTGGTCTTCTTTGTCGCCTCTCCAACCTTCTCCTTTGTCTTGTCGAGTATTCCCATATGATCACCTACCGAAGTGATGAAGAAAGAAGTTCAATAACCTTGTCCCTTATGGAGTGTAGAAGAGGAGGCAAATATGTGACAGACGTGGAGTGTAGTGGAATATGTGCTGGCGTGGGGAGAGGAAGCAAATATGTGCTGGCGTGAGGGATGAAGCAGATATATGGCTAGCGTGGGGTGGAGACAAGATGCGGAAAATGCGATAAACCTATAATCCCCCTCTTGCTTATTCGGGGAGATGGTCGTGAAGACATTCGAGTTGACCCTGTCCCGCACGGTGGAAGGGGATGTGCTGGACATAACAGGAGAGGTGGAGGGCCTCGTTTCTAGGAGCGGTATAGAGGAGGGGATGGTACTCGTCTTCGTCCCCGGCTCCACAGCCACCATAACCACCATAGAATACGAGCCAGGACTGGTGGAGGACATAGGGGCCGCCATGGAGCGATTGGCTCCCCGGAACGCTAGATATGGACATGAGGAGCGGTGGCATGACGGGAACGGCCATTCCCATGTGCGATCATCCATAATGGGGCCAGGGATCGTGGTCCCCATAGGAGAGGGAAAGCTTACCATTGGAACATGGCAGCAGATAGTCTTCATGGAGTTGGACAACAAGCCCAGGAACAGGAAATTGGTGGTCAAGATCATGGGGGAGGAGTGAACATGCGGAGGGAGGATACGTGAAACTGGTCTTCCTGGGAACGGGAGGGGGATGGCCCTCCAAGGAGGCGGGGGTGTCTGCCATAGCCCTCGGACTGCCCAAACGGGCCTTCTTGTTCGACTGTGGAGAAGGAACCCAACGGCAGTTGATGTTCTCCAGCATATCATTCATGTCCATAAGCCACATTTTCCTCACGCACTACCACGGCGACCACTTCCTGGGGCTGCCGGGGCTGATCCAGAGCATGTCGTTGAACGATCGCACGGACAAGCTCACCATAGTCGGCCCGGGAAACATCCAGAGACTGGTGGAAAGCCTATTGAGCCTCGGATATTTCAACCTCACATTTCCCGTAGAGACCCTGGAAGCCATACCTGGCGAGGAACTGAAGTTGGGGAACATAGGGGTGACACCCTTCGCCAACGATCACACCGTTCCAGGCGTGGGATATGTCGTTGAAGAGCAACTGCGACCCGGCAGGTTCGATAAAAAAGCCGCCCTGAGACTTGGGGTTCCAGAGGGGCCGCTCTTCGCACGCTTGCAGCGGGGAGAGAGCGTGGAAGTGAAAGGATCGAAGATAGGCCCAGAGGGGATCGTGGGCCCGCCACGACCCGGTAGAAAGGTTGTCCTCACCGGAGACACCCGGCCCCTGGCTCCTCCAGACTCTTGGGAGGGCTGTGACGTGTTGGTACATGATGCCACCTTCTCGGATGAAATGGAAGAGAGGAGCGGAAGATATGGACATTCCACGGCCAAACAAGCGGCCGTGGCCGCCAAGAGCATAGGGGCTAGAATGCTCTGTCTCGTGCATAGAAGTCCACGGTACAAGGACACGAACGTGCTCCTGGAAGAAGCCGTGGAGGTATTCCCGGAAAGTCGACTTCCCATGGACCTGGACGAGATCGATGTGCCCTTCCGGGATCAGACCACCCCTTCGTAGACAGAGGCGTGGGCCAAGACGTTTGTGCGGGAGCATAGATTTATACCAGTTTTCCCTTTTCATCCAGCATGGACCGGAATGCCTTCATTCGTCTGTGCAGGGACACGAACCCCGATGTTGTGATCCTTTTCTCTCCCAGCGAAGAGCTCGTTGAAACGGCCTCCGCTGGCCTGAGCGATATGACCATTATCGTAGCCAGCCCAAGAAACCCATCGAGCCGTGTCCTCATGTCCAGGAACATAGTGTATCGCAAGATATCCTCTGTTCCCTCACCCGGAATAGGTATACTTGTGAGGGTGAAGACCTTCTTCATAGCGGCCATGGGCGAAGGCCTATTGCATCCAGGCCAGAGGGCGATCTGTTTCTCAGACAACGGCCTGGGCTTGTTCCTAGAATTGAACACCGATGAGATGGGAATACCGTCCTTGGCAGAGGCCGTGGGGGGACGGATGAACCTGCGGGCGTTGGAGGCCACGATGGAGATAGCCACGGAGATAGCTAGAGAGGGGAGGGAGGGATATCCCGCAGGGGCGCTTTTCATCGTGGGAGATGAACAAAAGGTCTTGATGGGGTCCAGAGGGCTGGTGTACAACCCTTTTCCCTCCCAGGCCAGTGGACATATGAACGTCACCGTGGAAGAGGATGTGAAAAGCATAAAGGAGTTCGCTCTACTGGACGGTGCGGTGGTGATAGATGCCGACGGGAACGCTCTCTCCGCAGGCAGATACGTTATGGTGAAGGACATGCCGCCAGTATCCTTGGAAGAAGGTCTTGGAGGACGGCACCTGGCGGCGGCATATGTGACGAAGACCACCAGAGCAGTTGGGATAGTGGTCTCCTCCACCCGGGTCATACGCGTCTTCAAGGACGGCGATGTGATCTACGAGATAAAGAACGTCTGAGGCCCTATCATGAGAATGTTCCGATCCTCGGTTCGAATCGAAGCTCCCCTATATCCGACAGAGGATGAGGATAGGGTGAGAAGAGCTATGCTCCAACTATTCCCTTCGACCGACCTGAGAAAGGAGAAAGAAGGAAAAGAGGATATACTCGTTGGCTCTCCCCCCTCCCTCGATCTGCTCAAAGAAAAACTGGCTCAACAGAGCATACGGGACTCCGCCCGCACACACCTGGAGTCAAGAGCCAACAGGACGCTGACCTTCATGCTGGGAAAACAGGCCGCCACCGTGGGAAAGATAAACTTCATGGACACTATCGGCCCCCTCGGAGAGATACAGGTCACGGTGGAAGGGGATATCCCCGGCTTCGTGGGATGGCTGACAGAGATAGAATGGAAGGGAGGAGAGGAAAGAGATGGAGAGAGTTGTGAGAGGGAAAAGGGGGAGAAGGGGTTGGGAGAAAAAGAGGTGATGAAATGATAGGTGTTTCAAGTCCGGGGTTCTCGCTGCAGCCGCCCCGCGAGGTGGCAGAGGCGTTGGCGGAGCATTTCCAACTCTGGGAGATCGTGGCAGAGGGAGAGCATTTCCTGCCCGATAGGAAGAAGGAGATGGCGGAGCTTGCGGTATCCTATGACCTCAAGTTGCAGGTGCACGCCCCCATAAGCG